>CAIXKO010000326.1 GCA_903919925.1 uncultured Bacteroidota bacterium
ACCAAGCTCGAAGTTAAGGCGATTGCCATGGTGTACACCAACACTGCAGGTGTTGACTGGACCATTCATTTTACCAATAACGGAACAAAAGATACTCCTGTAATTGAACAGGTAAAAGCCGTTGATGTGAGTATTAACCTTAGAGACAATCCGGAATCGCCGGTACTTCACCGAATCAACGGCGGAGGTGGAGCTGTAGATGACTGGATGCCATTCGATCAAATTTTGGTAACCGGACAAAAGCAGGAGTTTTCTCCCACTGCCGGACGTTCATCTTTTGGCAATACGCCCTGGTTTAATTTGCAGTGGAAGGGCGGTGGTGTAATAACCGCTATCGGATGGACCGGTCAATGGAAAACTACCGTTGAAAATAGCAACGGTGCGGTACGTATTCAGGCCGGAATGCAAAACCTTCACCTTTCACTTCTACCGGGGGAAACCGTTCGCAGCCCGCGGATTTTGCAATTATACTGGTTCGGAAACGATGAAATGCGGGCCTATAACCTGTTTCGCCATACGATGTTGGCGCACATTGTTCCAAAGGTTGATGGAAAGCCGGTTGCACCGCCAATTGCTCACCTGAGTACCGCCTTTTATGAGATGGATAAAGGGAATGTGATGGATGTTCTGTCCTACCTTCCTGCTGCTAAAGACCTGGGTTTCGAGTATTTCTGGGTAGATGCCTATTATGGAAAGGACGATTTTCCGACTGTCGGAAACTATGTGTTTCCCCTCCTTCGGGGGTTTAACCACCAACGATTTCCAAATGGTATGAAGCCCGTTGGGGATGCCGTGAAGGATGCTGGCTTGAAGTTTCTTATGTGGTTTGAATATGAGCGAATCTGCCCTGGAACTTTGATGGCTGTTGAGCACCCTGATTGGGTTGTTCTGCCTGCGGCTGGAGGATGGGGAATGTTCAATCTGGCTATCCCGGAAGCTCGCGAACATATTTTTAAATACTTGTCAGAGTCAATTACCGAATACGGAATCAGCTGGCTGAGGATCGATAATGCCGTGTTTTATGAAGGTTTGTGGGCGCAGCTCGATAGGGAGCATCCCAATCGGGTGGGCATTTCGGAGATCAGGTATGTAGAGGGGCATTATCGTTTGTGGGATGATTTGCTAAAGGCGTTTCCCTATCTGGCCATCGACAATTGCTCATCCGGCGGGCATCGGGTGGATCTGGAGACCTGTTCACGCTCGATTCCTCTTTGGCGCACCGATGGGACGATCGGGCCACTTCTGAATAAGAACTTCAATCAGGCTGCTATTCAGAACCAGGTGATGACCGCGGGTTTGAGCCGCTATGTTCCGGTTAGCACCAGTGGTCAGATGGGCGCAACTCCCTATTTGTTCCGGAGTGGGTTCAATGGCGGAATCTCTTTTTGTGAAGATGTTCGCCCGGCCGATTATCCACGCGATCTGCTTAAATCAGCTATCTCAGAGGGTAAGCGTATCCGGAAATATTATTTCGGCAATTTCTATCCGCTGACAAAAGTGTCATTGGATTCCACCGCCTGGTGTGTAACCCAGTATCACCGCACCAGCGAAAATGATGGAATGATTATGGCTTTCCGCCGACCCTGGTCTGAGCAGGCTGAATATAGCCTCGATAAATTGCGGGAGATTGATCCGAAAGCAATGTACACGGTTACCAGCTATCCATCCTATCAGCCTTCACAGGCTAAAAAAATGACCGGCGAAAATCTCCTTCATTTGAAGGCTGAGATCAATGAAATCCCAGGATCGGTTTTGATCGAATATGTGAAAACCAGCCAGTAAAATCGAATTAATACTCCCAATATGAATTCATATATAAAGAGCTTTGGATGGACCGGGATATTTTTCCGTGTCCAATTTCTGTTTTTCATTTTTGTTATAGCGTGCACAGCAATCGGCCAGGATTTGGCAAGCACCCGGAAACTTGATATCGATCTCCGTAAATTGGTTGAACATCATTTTGCAAAAGGCATAATTCCCCCGTTTTCATTTATTTACGAAGGGAGAAGTTCTAATGACTTTATTAAAAACTGGCAATTTAAAGCGGAAAAAATTAAATCGAATAATCCGGATGTGGAGGAAACTGTTTACACCTATTCCGATAAAAGCAGCGGCTTGGTTGTAAAGTGTTTTGTTACCCTGTTTCTTGATTTCAGTGCCGTTGAATGGGTTTTGAAATTCTCAAACACATCGGGAAAAAATACCCCGCTCATTGAAAAGGCTGCTGTTGTGGACCACATATTTGACACTGCTGATAAAGGAACGTTTATTCTTTATCATTCCAGAGGAAGCAGCGGTGCAAAAAATGATTTTCAACCCGTTGAAGATAAATTGGACATTGGTAAACGTGTTTACATGACCCCGGTAGGCGGTCGCTCTTCCGATAATACTGCCTTTCCGTTTTTTAATATCGGTATGCCCGGAAAGCAGGGAATTATAGTGGCTGTGGGCTGGACCGGCAAATGGTATGCGGATGTTCGTCAGGTGGATGGAAATTCTGTTACATTGAAATCGGGAATGGAAAAGATGAAAATTTCCTTGAATCCTAAAGAAGAAATCCGCACCCCTAAAGTTTGTTTGTTCTTTTGGAATGGAGAGGATAGGATGACTGGTCATAATCAGTTCAGACAGTTCGTACTGGTCCATCATACCCGAAAAATAAACGGAAATCCGGTTGAATTGCCATTTTCCACTTTTCTTGCCCGCGAAGGCCCGCCACCATGCAATGAGCATACCTGCGCAACAGAATCTTTTTCCGTTGCAATGATTAATCGCCATAAGCAATTTAATATTGTTCCTGACGTATTTTGGCTCGATGCCGGTTGGTATGTCTGTAAAGGAGCCTGGTGGAATGTTGGCAACTGGACCCCCAATCCTGATAATTTCCCGAATGGGTTTAAACCGGTAACGGATGCCGCGCACCAGGTTGGGGCAAAGTTCTTGTTGTGGTTCGAACCGGAGCGCGCTACACCAGGAACTCAGTTTGCAGATAAAAATCCGGATTGGGTGATTAAAATTCCAGGTAACGCTAATGGTCTGTTTAATCTGGGTAATACGGAGGCTCGGCTGTGGCTGACGGATTATATTTCGGATTTTCTTAAAAATGAAGGGATCGATCATTACCGGCAGGATTTTAATTTCAATCCAATGCCCTACTGGGAAGCTAATGATAAACCGGATCGGATAGGTATGTCCGAAATTCGCCATATCGAGGGATTGTATGCTTTTTGGGACAGCCTACTGGTTCGTTTTCCCAAACTGATTATCGATAATTGTGCAAGCGGCGGAAGGCGCATCGACCTCGAAACTATTTCCAGGAGCTCGCCCCTTTGGCGAACTGATTATCAGTATGGGGAGCCTGATGGTTCTCAAAGCCATGCGATGGGCCTGAATTATTACATCCCCCTTCATGGAACCGGAAATTTTACCATTTCCCCATATCATTTCCGTTCCAATTTGAGCGCCTCCATGGTGATTAACTGGGATATAAATAGTAGAGAACATGGCCAACCGGAACTTCAAAAATATTTTCAGGATTTCAGACGATTACGACCCTATTATTACGCTGATTACTATCCTTTAACAAGTACCGATAATATGGTGAGCGACAGCGTTTGGTTAGCCTATCAAATGAACCGCCCGGACAAAGGTGATGGTATTGTTCTGGCATTCAGGAGAAAAAGCTGTAATGAAGAGTCAATTGTCGTGAAACTCCGTGGAATAAATCCCAAAGAGAACTATGAGCTATTCGATGAGGATACTAAAATCAAAATAATTAAGACCGGAGAGGAGCTTTTAAATGGTTTCACCTTAAATACAAAAGAGACGCCGGGTTCATTATTGATTACTTTTAGAAAAACGCAATAGTACATTCTGTGTCGCTCTTCCGCTTAGAAAGCGATTTAAGCGCAAAGTTCCCACCGTCTGAAATGAAACAACAGGGCAGATAACTTGTTTTTAGGTACCCTCCCCCTGGCACCCTCCCTGAAAAAGGGAGGGGGAATGAGCTCTGATGGGGGTGGGTACTTAAAGACAAGCTATAAAGTAGGACCGCAGAGATTTACAGAGAATCGCATAAAAATCACGTAATTATTTTATTATCAAATGCTTAATTTTTTGAATATGCTTACTCAAAAACACAGGCTACACTTTATCCTGATATTAAATTGCGCTCTAATTGTTTCCTCATGTAATAGTGATATTGATTCTAAAGTGACGCCCGGTGAATTGAAAATGAAAGCCAGATGGGTCTCTGAGCATCTGACCAGGTCTGATCCGCAAATCCCATTTTCATTTACTTATGATGGGAAAACTTCACTGGAATGGTTGAAAATATGGAAGAAGGAAACCCAAACGAAAAAACTGGATAAAAATCGCACCCGGTATACTCAAACCTGGAAGGAAACGGAAACAGGTCTGGAAATCCGGTGCGAATCAGTTGAGTATTCTGATTATCCAGCTGTGGAATGGACGGTTTATTTTATAAATATCGGGACCAAAAATTCACTGGTTCTAAAAGACATTCAGGGGATTGATGCATCGTTCGAAAAGGACGCTGCCGGGGATTTTGTTTTGCATGGCAACAAAGGTGATTGGTGCGCTGCAGAGAGTTATGAACCTTTTCAGGTGAAGCTGGACATCAATACAAGCAAGCATTTTTCACCTGCCGGTGGGCGTCCTACCAACGGACCTGCCGGATGGCCTTACTATAATATTCAAATGCCCGACGGCGGGGTAACATTGGCGGTTGGGTGGCCGGGCCAGTGGGCAAGTTCGTTTATTCGCGATGGATATAACCGGTTACAAGTTAAAGCAGGACAGGAGCTTACTAATCTATATTTAAAGCCCGGCGAAGAAATCCGCACACCGCTAATTGCCCTTCAGTTTTGGCAAGGTAACGATGTAGTGCGTTCGCAGAATCTTTGGCGGCGTTGGATGATCGCCCACAATCTTCCCCGCACTGCTGATGGCAATCCTCCGGTGCCGATGTACATTTTTTGCAGCGGCGGATTCTTTCCGGGACTCAACGTTAGCGAAAGCAGCGAGAAACAGTTTATCGATGTCCTGATTAAGGAGAAAATCAAAATCGATTACTGGTGGATGGATGCCGGCTGGTATTCCTGCGGAGGGCAGTGGCCTAATACAGGAACATGGGAGCCCGATACCACACGCTTTCCAACAGGGATCAAGGCAGTCAGCGACTATGCACACGCCAGGGGGATGAAACTGATTGTTTGGTTTGAACCTGAAAGAGTGGGTGACAAAAACAGCTGGCTGGCCAAAAATCATCCCGAATGGCTGTTGGGTGAGCGGTTACTGAATATCGGAAAACCCGATGTCCGGAACTGGCTTACCGGGCACATCGATTCTTTAATCAGCACTCAGGGAATTGATTTGTACCGCCAGGACTTTAATATCGACCCACTCACCTATTGGAGAACCAACGATTCTATACAACGACAAGGCATTACCGAAAATCTATATGTGCAGGGATATCTCGCTTACTGGGATGAGTTGCAACGCCGGCACCCAGGTATGCTCATTGATGCATGCGCATCAGGAGGAAGGCGAAATGATCTGGAAACCATGCGTCGCTCAGTGCCGCTGCTTCGTAGTGATTATCAGGCTTTCGACGGGAACCTGTCGTATGCTGCCGGAAATCAGGGACATACTTATGGTTTATCCGCCTGGTTACCCTTCTATGGTCATGGCGTTTATCAAAATGAACAATATATGTCATACTATGTCCGGAGTCATATGAGCCCCAGCTTTGGAATTTGCGTGGATGTTCGTAAACCTGGCATCGACTGGAATGAATACCGCCGGCTGGCAAACCAATGGAGGGAAGTTGCAGATTGTATGCTGGGCGACTACTTTCCTCTTACTCCGTACAGTCTTGCAACTGATGAATGGATTGCATGGCAGTTCAACAGGCCGGAACAGGGCGATGGAATGATCCAGGCTTTCCGCCGTGACAGCTGTCCTGAATCCAGTAAGATACTTAAACTCTATGGCCTTAAATCTAACGCTCAATATGAGGTTAAAAATCTCGATCAGGTTAACCTGTTTAAAACCTCCGGTAAAGAGCTAATGGAAAAAGGGCTGAAA
>CAIXKO010000327.1 GCA_903919925.1 uncultured Bacteroidota bacterium
AGGTTGGTGACATGCTGGGAAAACTATCCAATAAAATTAGGATTTTTACAGCCTCCTGCAAGAAAGTGTGTAAGCTTTTCTGATATTCGGCAGATCAAGATTTGATGGAAGCCAGGTTTACCCTATGGCGGAAGCATTATTAAATCAATTGGCTGGCGAAAAATTTGAGGCAACCAGTGCAGGTTTGGAGAAAGGTACTCTCAATCCGCTTGCCATCCAGGTAATGGACGAGATTGGACTGGACATCTCTGGTAATCAGACAAGGGAAGTATTTGACTTATTCAAAGCTGGCCGGATGTTCAACTATGTAATCACCGTTTGTGATGCAGCGAATTCCGAGCGGTGCACCATATTCCCGGGAGCTTTGCAGACACTTCACTGGTCATTTACCGATCCATCTTATTTTATAGGTACACTGGATGAAAAACTGGAAAAGACCAGAAAAGTGAGGGATGAAATTAAAATGAATATTGAAGATTTTATATCAGGACATCCCTAGGATCAGACATCCAAGACTGCCGCAATCTAAAGCGCGACTGTTTTGTAAATTAATCTGAGATTTGTGAAAGGGAAGCAGGTTTCTGTCAGGTTTAAGAAGGAGCAGAGCTCTTTTACTGCCTGGTTTGCTCTCGGAGTGGACAACGAATGCAACTTGATGGTAAGCGTTTTATTTTCATAGTCCGGTATCATATCAGCATCGCTGGTAAAAATCTCTTTTAGAATCATCCTTCCCTCTTGTTCGTTGCTTTTATAAAACTCCGACAAGATATTGAATAGAGCTGATTCTGCCCGGTAAACGAGCATTATAATTGCATTCTTGAGCTTTTTACTTTCCTGCTTTAGTTTATTATATCGTTGTTCATGAGGCATTTCGGCAATACTAATACGAGAAGGTTGGTTTTTTCTATTTTCTAAAAGGTGTTTAATTTCATCATTATATCCAGTTATCTTTTCAATCAGGGGGCCGCATTTGATCATGTTTTTTTCAAGATCGCCAACACAAATGGCATCCATATCTTTCACCTGTTGAAAAACGCGTGCTTCCAGCCTGGACTTTTTCTCCCTTGCTTTCTTTAATTGGTAAGCAGATGTTTTATAATCAGGGTTGGGAATGGTGCGTTTTTGGTCAACTTGTTCTATCCCATATTCTACCATTCGATCAAAATCGAAGTTTGCGATCAGGTATTTAAAGAAGTTCTCCTGAGTCCACCGCGAGAACATTTTTACTGCGGTATTGGGTAGCGACAAACAGGGATGTGTGGTCAGGATCGATGTCTGGTGCCCGTTTTCAGAAAGTCTTCATCCCATTCATCTTTGACATTTTTGCGATAGGTAATAACGGCTACACGGTATTCGTTCCATAGTTTCTTGAACCATCCCGGTTCATAAACTTCGCGATCGACCACAATAGAAAAGACGGGTTCGCCGGGTTCAGCTACCCGGGTTATTTCTTTTTGGATTTTTGGAATGATTTCTTCGACGGCCGACTTTAGTTTGTCATTCAACTCTCCGGTGACAACCATTAAGGGAAGGCCTTGCTGATCGTTTACCCAAAATTCGGTGGTCCCACTCAAACAAAGCTTTTCACGCGATACAAAACGCTTGGGAAGGTTTGCCAGGTCTCCGTAATAAACCCGGACATGGCCATCGATATAGAAAAACAGTTCCGTCATTTTTTCCGCCCAGGAGTGAAATAGAACGGTGTGGAGTTCATCTGTTTTTGGCTGGTCTGTGATTTGCCTGATCTTTTCCCTGAAATACCCTACTTCGGGTATGCGATCCAAACCCAGCAATTTTCCCAGTTCGCCCGGTGAATGCTTTTTTAATTGTTCAGGGTTCTTGATCCGGCAAAGCACCATCAAACACAGTACAAGGATGATGTGGTGGAGTCCATAAAACCCGGCAGGTAACGGTTTAAACACTTTGAAAAACAAATCAAGCCCTTGCGATACTAATGCCGGAATAGCAAATAAGGATCCGGCATTCAGCACACTTTCCTGATGATCGAACAGGCTGGCGGCATGGGCCTGCGTCCCGGTGACTGCAAGGGCCCGCTCTTCCAGACGGGTAACTGCTATTCCGATACCCTCAGCTGCTTTGGCATCTTCATAGCTCCTCTGACTCCGGCTTTTTGCTGAATCTACTTCAGACTCGTTTTTTTTTTTAATCGTCCAAGACTTACCGTATACCGGATGCTGCCTTCAGATATCCCTTCCTCTTTGGCTATCGAATAGGGACTTCGTCCATCATTCATCTTTCCCTGGCTGCGGTCCAACACATCGGGCAATAATTTATAGCTTCGTCCATGTCGTGCGTCTTCCTTAAAAAACACTGCCTCCATGTTCCCGCACTCCCAAGGTCGGCGTTATCATTCGCGTATCACTTGGGAAAATTGGTAGTAATAGTTGTCCCATGTCTCCCAAAATAGGGATTTTTTG
>CAIXKO010000328.1 GCA_903919925.1 uncultured Bacteroidota bacterium
AAGACAGCACGGGTGTTATAGAGGTTCGCTGGGACTGGAACAATGATAACAAGTACGATACGGAGTTCAGCACCCTAAAAGTTGCCAAAAAAATATTTACAGAACCCGGAAGTTATATTATTAAAGTAGAGGTTAGGGATAGAGGTGGTTTGACCGATAATAAGGCCAGGCTGATAGAAATTAGGTAGGTGCAAGTATTAACACGCAAGTATTGGCACGAAAAGATTGACACGGAATTATTGACACGGAATTATTGACACGCAATTATGCGTCTCTACTTAATTCTTACTTAACCCTTTACCATTTACCCTTAACCCTTTACCATTTACCCTTAACCCTTTACCAAGACCATTGTTTATAAGCATCTGATGCTTTCGATAACGTTGCCATAATTTCATTTCGAAGCCAATCGGGGGAGATGACAACTACTTTTGCACCATAGCTGAGAATCTGCATTTTGAGTTCTTCAGAAGGTGTTACAAATAGTTTCACCAGGAATAAGCCGGACTCCAATTCGCTAATTTTCTGGGAGGGGTGCAGTGGGTTTGATAATATATATTGTGTTTGGATGGCATCGAGGCTGAAAACAATCTCTTCGGGTATGCCTGTATAGGTTCCGATACCAAAACTATGGCGGAAAAAGTGATCGGGATTGAAATCATCAGCGGGCATAAAGGTGTTGCCTGTTAATCTGATATTCGCCATACGATCAAGTCCAAGTGTTCTAATTTTGTCATTAACTGTATCTTTACCAACCAGGTACCATCTGTTTTTGTGCTCTTTTAGTAAGTAAGGCTCATACAGATAATGGCGCGGTCGTCCATCGATATATGGCGTATAATCAAATTCCGTTTCATGATTATTTCGGATGGCATCGAGGAGAACCGGCAAATTTTCATGCCCTTTGCTTTCTGGAACTGCTTCAAATTGAATAACCTTTTCGAGGTTGGATTCTGCCAAACGGTCGGCGAGCATAATACGGCCCTGGATTTTATTTACTGCTGTTTCCAGATCGTGAAATACCTGACTTTCCCTGAAATGATTGAGTGTATGAAGGGCAAGCCTGATGAGATCAATATCTTCAGGGGTAAGCGGTAAATCGAGGCTAAAGTTTGAATCTGTGTAATAATACCCGTTATGCATTCGGTTAAAGGCGATGGGTGCATATCCGAAAACAGATTCGTTTTTTAGTGCCCACAAATCTTTTTCGATTGTCGACAATGAGATATTTGACCCATTACTTGATCCATAAAGAGCCTCTTCGCAGGCAGATCGTAGCTCTTCTTTGGTAGGCCAGGGTTTTGATCTGCTTCTAATACATTCATCTATAATACGGTAGCGTATTGCTGCATATTTATTTAGTGCCATTTTTCCAATTTGACCTTTTTATTGCATCTAAATATAAATAAACCCACAACGTAAATAGGTTACGTTCCCGGGTTATTCTTTTGGGTCATAAAACAGAAACAAAATGAAAGTAGAAAGAGCAAATGCGGAAAAGAGATTTTGGCAAACCATTTCGGGCATTGCCCTGGAGATGGGACTGGACCCAGATTGGGAGCATTTAGGTTATTCCTGTTCCCGGCGTAAGTTGAATGAGCTGATCGAGCGGTTTCAGGATGATTCAGCCACAGCGGGTTTTTACGGTATGAGAATTCCTCTTGGCGAGGTTAACGGATTGAATCTGAATGTGCTGATCGAGAATCAAAAGGAGTTGGTTATCGGCATACAGTATGAGGATGCGGCTGTACCTGGCAGGGAGGTTACCATTGAAACCTTCCGGGATATTATGGTATCGCTGGTTAACACCGGCAGGTCGTGGAATTTTGAAGCCCCAGGATGGGTGGCATGGAAAACCACTGATATCCGGTTGAATTTCAGGTCACTATTTAATAAGGCCTTTCAGGACATACTCTTAAAAAAATCAAATTCTGAAGCGCTCTACCTGATCAGTGAAGAGGTGGCAGATATCCTAGACGAGATCTGCGGAGTATTAACCAAACAAAAAGTAGCGTATGGAGCCGTTGTTAATTAGTTTGATTCTGGGTTTTGGAATTTCCGAATATCTTAAGGCCCGAAAAACCCAGCAAGCCGGGAAGAAGAGTAAAGCAGAATAGGATTGCCTCCACTGGAATGCTCTGTTTCCAAATCGGAAAAGTGATCAGGAAGAGGAGCATGATAATTATCAGGGCCTTACTGTATAGTTTAACAACATTTGTGGCATTTGGGATCCAGATGGCGGCAGCCAGTAAAAGGTTGAGGGGGAATGCCCACGCCAGGTTCAGATTTGCATGACATACCAGATGGCCCGAGAAGAACCACATATAGGAGAATAATAGACCCAGTAGACCGGATACCGCAAAAAGAAAAGCAAAGAAGGATTTCATCAGCGTTGGAGAAATCTTTTTATAAAAGGCGATGAACCAGGAGATGACCATTAAAAGGCTAAGAACAAAATACGGGTGGAGTAGCCCGGTGCCGATGGGTTTTGGATATTCTGGTTCAAAAATAATTTTTTCAGGTTTGCAAAGTGGTGTACCATCAGCTTGTTTGGCCTGGGCAAAAAGCCTGTGCAAGTGATCGGGTAAAAACATATATCCTTCCTGTGTGGATTGTTTGTCGGCGCCGGAAGCGAGCATCAGAAGGATACCGGTTCTGGCCCAGGTATTGAGGCTGATATAGGGCATAATCAGTTGGCGGTAGGTGAGGTGTTTAGCTGGTTGAGGGGGCCATAGAAATTTGCCGTCAGTGGCTTTTACGACTATATCGCGCAAGCGTGTGGCACAATTATCGGTAAAAAAATCGTACCAATAGTGTCGATTTTCGGGTAGATTATTGATTTCCAGAAGGTAAAATAGAGTGTTTTTTTGTTCAATGGTAATATTTAGGGGAAGCTCCTTAATAAATCTTTTTTCGTTTATATAATCAGGGAAAAAGCCCTGGTAGCGTACCACCGAGAGCATATAGTAAAGTTTTCCATTAATGAACTGAGTATAAAAATCGGGGATATTAAAATCGAAAGTTCCATAATTGTATACCCGATCGATTTTCAATCCGGGATCGGTAACCCGGAGAGCACAATGGCCGAAATAGGAATACACTTCAGGGCCAGGACCGCAGGTAAGGAGGCTGATGGTTGATTGCGGGCCGAGGACGGGATTCTGTGATACAGCGATTTCAGTTGTTTGGGAAAGAAATATCAGCAAAATTGCAATGATTGACCGCATGATGTATTGTTTTATGCAAAGATCAGTAATTTTACCTTTTACATAAGCAATCTAAAACTCGATCATGAAAAAAACATTTGACCGTCGTTCGTTTCTGTCCAGGTCGGCGTTAGCTGGTGCCGGACTGATTGTTGTACCTCGCCATGTACTTGGAGGTAAGGGATATGTTGCACCCAGCGACAAGCTGAATATTGCAGCCATTGGATCAGGAGGTATGGGGTCCGGAAATATCAATAATGTTAGTTCGGAAAACATCGTAGCTCTTTGCGATGTGGATTATGGCCGGGCAGCGGACATTTTTAAGAAGTATCCGAAAGCCACGCGTTATAAGGATTATCGTGTGATGATGGAAAAAGAGAAGTTAATTGATGCGGTTATCGTTGCCACGCCAGATCATTCGCATGCACCAGCAGCCATGACTGCCATAAAGCTTGGCAAGCATGTATATGTGCAGAAGCCACTGACTCATTCTGTTTTTGAAGCCCGTAAACTAACGGAGGCTGT
>CAIXKO010000329.1 GCA_903919925.1 uncultured Bacteroidota bacterium
CAGGGCAAACGCATTAAAATTTCGGGCCTTCGGCCTTGTTTTTTCGATTGAAATTCGTAAGGAGAATGTTGCGCGAGGAGTTGAAAGGATAAAGCACAACAATCGAGGCGAACTTCGTCTCAGCGATTGTGAGCATGAACTGGTAACTGGATATCCGGGTGTATTGAGTTTGGAAACGGGTTGAGATGTTTCAAACTAATATGAAACTATTTTCTCTGTCAAAGTTGAAATTAAATTAATCTATTAATTTATATTTCAGAATAGAAATAGTTAATTATATAAATACAGATCAAAGTGTTAGATCAAAATTTCAAAACAGATAACCTATAGGGAAAATGCACATTATATGCGATGGGGGAGGTGTGAGTGTGCGTGTGCCCGGGAGCCTCTGGTGAGGCTGAAAATGCCGGAAGACGATTCTTGGCGAAGCGAAAAATAGTTAATAAAATATTGAATAAAGTCTTGATTATTAACACATTAGATTTGTTTATTTAATAAATAATTTGCATATTTATCTGATTATCAGATAAATATGAATACCAAGAACAACAAATTGCTTATATTTGCCTGTAGATTGCCCGATCACAGGATGGAACGGAAAAAACTTCATTTAGCAGAAGATATCGTGTATATAACCCTCGCAGCAGTGCTGGCCGGGGCAGATACATGGGAGACTATCGCAGGGTTCGGGAAGGCAAAAAAGGATTTCTTCAAAGAGGTGTTGTCCTTGAAAAACGGCATCCCTTCGCACGATACCTTTAACCGTTTCTTTGCCGGAATGGCTCCGGGAGCATTTGAAAAAGAATTCATGCTTTGGGTACAGGAGTTATCCAAGGAGAACCAAGGGGTAGTATCCATTGACGGGAAAACCATAAGGGGTTCCCGAAAAAGTGGGAATAAGTCGGCTATACACCTGGTCAGTGCATTTGCTGAATCACACAATCTGGTATTGGGTCAAATAAAGACAGCGGAGAAGTCCAATGAAATAACAGCCATTCCGGAGCTGCTCAAGTTGCTGGATATCGAAGGGTGTACCGTTACTATTGATGCAATGGGTTGCCAAACCAAAATTGCACAAGCCATTATTGAGCGCAAAGCAGATTATGTACTGGCAGTTAAAGAGAACCAAAAAGAACTGTATGACAATATCCAGGACACCTTCCGGTTTGTTGCCAAAGAAAACGTGACCAGTTTCAAAGATACCGATGCCGGTCATGGGAGGGTCGAAACACGCAAGTGTACGGTAACTGGAGACCTTTCTCATATCAGTAAGCCAGGCAATTGGGAGAAATTGCAAACTATTGTAAAAATAGATAGCGAACGTTACGTTAAGGCTACCGAGTTAACCAGCTATGAAACAAGATATTACATTAGCAATGCGGCCCCAGATCCTATTGCTTTAGAAAAGGTCATCCGATCTCACTGGGGGATTGAGAACAAACTGCACTGGCACCTGGATGTATCGTTTGGAGAAGACAGCAGCAGGAAGAGGGATCGGAACGCTGCAGAAAACTACTCTGTCATTCTACGAATGGCACTTAACCTTGTCGCAAACGAAAAGTCTACCAAAAGCAGCGTGAAAACAAAAAGGATGATGGCTGGTTGGGACAATGAATACCTCAAGCAGTTACTGAATTTTTAATGCGTTTGCCCTGG
>CAIXKO010000330.1 GCA_903919925.1 uncultured Bacteroidota bacterium
ATAAATTACAACTTAAAAATGAAAAACCTACTCCCTTTCCTCCTCATCCCTTTCTTCTTTGCCTGTACGCAAGCGGAAAAACAGGGTGCAACCATTAACGGCAAAGTGACCAACCTGGCTTCCGGTTTCTTTATTCTTGGCGGCCCGGGTGGTATCAAGGACTCCATCAAGCTAGATGCAACTGGCCGTTTTACTCATGCCGTGCCTGTTCTTAAAAAAATGACGAATTATTTCATTCTTGTTGGGTCACAGGATTATATGCCATGCACACTGGGCCCCGGAATGGACCTGGATGTTGCTTTTAATGCAAAAGATTTCAAGGCTTCCCTGAAATTTACCGGCAAAGGTTCTGACATCAACAATTACCTGGGGGCTAAATTCATTGCGTCAGGTCAAATGGATGAGGACTGCTTTAAGCTCGAGCCGGGACCATTCCGGTTGAAGCAGGATTCACTCCTTTCCGTTCAGAAGACCCTGCTGGCGAGCACAAAGAAGGAGGATGCAAATGATCCGTTCTGGAAAACAGAAGAGGCCGAGGTCCTCTTCGGATGGGCCAACACCTTGGCCATGTACGAGTGGTACCATGGCTATATTGCCCAAATCAAAGACTACAAAGCACCTGCAGAATTCTTCTCATACGAAAAGGAACTGGCCATCGACCAGCCTGCCTACGTGACCTCTTCGGCATTCAAGGAGTATGTTTCGGGTTTGGTAGACAGATCCGCCAAACGGAAGATGGATGAACTGAAGATGGCCAATCCAACCCAGACCATCAATTCCTCAAAGATCAGGATGGAAACGGCTTTAAGGATACTTAAGAATGAAACCGTGCTGGATCATTACCTGTTTGACGCAATCTCTTCAATGGTCCAAATGGTAGAAATCGAAGGGTATGTTCAGGAGTCGATCGACTCTTTTCTCGGAAAATGTAAGGACACCGCCCTGGTCAACGGACTGAACAGAACCGTCGCCGAGTGGAAGCGGTTTTCAAAGGGACAACCGGCTTTTGAATTCTCAGGAAAGGACATGCAGGGCAATACCGTTAAACTTTCCGATTTCAAAGGGAAATATGTGTATGTTGACGTTTGGGCAACTTGGTGCGGCCCCTGCATCGGCGAAATTCCTTACCTGGATACACTGGAAACCGACTATGCAGGCAGGAATATCGTTTTCATCAGCTACTCAATCGATGAAGATTATGCTGCGTGGGCGAAATTTATACCTGAAAATAAACCGCAACGAATACAGATTATCGGCGGGAAGGCCTGGGAATCTGATTTGATCAAGAATTACAAGATCATAGGCGTACCCACATTCATGATGTTCGACACCGAAGGCAAGATCGTTTCAACCAAAATGACCCGTCCTTCGGACAAAAAGACCAGGGAGACGTTTGATGGGCTTCTGTAATGTGTAGTCAACCAAGAAACGGGAAGTAAGAGATTCGGAATTCTCAATTAAAATAATCAATGTGGACATGTAATTGCAGAAAGCTAAAAAGGTCCGGTTCCGTGTGTTCGACCATGGCGGCAGGTTGATTTCCGATGAAGGATCACCAGAGAATTATCCCGACGTAGGTCAGTTCAAACATCAGTTGGATATTTCAATATTGCAGCCTGGCCTATATCTTTTAGTGATGACTGATAATGAAGGTGCAAAGCTGACCAGAAGGTTTGTGAAGAACTGATTGCATTGCCCATTTGTAAAGGGAGGCTGTCTCAAAAGAACAGCCTCTCATTCTTTATTGATAAAAGGTCTTGATTATCAACCCATTTCCGATGATTATGACGTACCTAAAAACAGAAAGTCCTCATCTATCTTATTGATAATGTGGACTTTCTGATTTTCTTGCCGTGAACCTGGAGAGTTCACGATCTTTTTATCCAATGATCTTATTTATAATATTTTACGTTTGTTATAAGTTTCCTCCCGGTACGGATCCAATACGGATTTTCAAGTTTTGGCCGTTTTCCTACTTCCTCGAAAATTTTGCAGTTGTCAGGCCAGTATCCCCAAAAAACTCCTACCCCTCTCCCCAAACCTCCTCTAAGCTCTGCTTACCTTCCATTTTTGACATAACGTATTGATTATTTGTACTTCTTGTTTCGAAAGTTGCACAATTATTACACATATCCCAATTTTTTATGACTTCAGATCACTCTCTCAAATTTGGGGAATGCGACCCGGTGGGCACGTGCAGCATTCGCTCTGTTTGTTGCAAATCCGTCGTTTTTTCAATTACCTTTGTACAGTAAAAACAGGAAAAGAATGAAAGCAATTGACATAAATACAACACTCATTGATGGTTACCTACGGTTGCTGGATAATCTTAGTCCGACCAGCAAACTCGACCTCATTTCCAAACTCACTCTTTCTGTTAAAACTGATATTACTGACAGGAAGAAGTATTTTTATAAAGCATTTGGGGCCTGGGATTCAAAACAAACTGCTGACGAAATCATCCAGGATGTCAGAAACAGCAGAATTTTAAATCGGCAAATTGAATCGTTTTGAAAAAATATCTCATTGATACGAACATTTGCATTTACTATATCAAAGGCAAGTTTGACCTCGATAAAAAGTTTGAGCTAGTCGACCCTGAGAATTGTTTTATCTCTGAAATCACTCTTGCTGAATTGAAGTATGGTGTTGAAAACAGCGAAAGAAAAGACAAAAACCAAAAAGCCCTTGACAATTTTTTAACAGCGGTGAAAATTGTGCCCATTTTTCATTCGCTTGATCTTTATGCGAAAGAAAAATCTCGTTTAAGGAAGTCAGGAACACCGGTTGATGATTTTGATCTGTTAATTGGAGTAACATCCGTAACTCACAATTTAACAATGGTAACAAATAACACCGACCACTTCAAGCATTTAAAGGGTATCGTTTTGGAAGACTGGACAAAGTGATGTCCTGGTTTCCGATCAAATCCTTGTGCCGTGTTTGCGCCCTGAAAAAATTGGGTATTTCTGTAAATAACTAATAATCAATTGATTATAAATTACTTAAAAAGAAAAAGTCCTCATTTAACTTGCTGTTAATGAGGACTTTACGATTTTCAAGTGAACCTGGAGAAACTCGTTACAATTCCTCCAGGCACTGCACTAAATCAGGGTTTCCTGATTTTTTCGATATGTCTTTGTAATGCGTTTGTAATGCAGCAGGGTTTTATGGTTTTACCCGTTTAGGCAGATCTGTCTAATCCTGCTACTTTCCAATGTTCATAAGCAGTAATGCGATTTCACGGTCTTTCATTCGCAACTGCGGATCGTAAATTTTTTCTTTGTTCTAGCCGTTCCAGGATTTTTAAAGAGGTGCCAGCAAGGTTTCGCAAGATTCCATCTCCACTGCTAACTATCTCTCTCCCTCCCCATTATAAATTTTAAGATTATTTATTTTATTTTAACTAATCACTTGTATTTCTTTGCCTTGGATGTTTTGTTGAGCCATACGCTCTAATAACAGGGTATGCTTTTCAAGCAGCGAAGTATACTTGTCCTTGATTTCCTGTAGTTTAAGCTGCAATTCTTCGTTATCAACCTGTTTCCCAAAGGAGTGCCCACGGTAGTAAGCAAAGAGATCGAAATCCAGTATCTCACATAACCGCTCGGCCAATTCAAAGTCAACACTTTTTCTGTTTTCAAGAGATTCAATATTCTGCGGACTGCATTCCAGGGCTCTGGCAAGTGCTGACTTTGTCATGCGTATCTGCTCCCTGCGCTCCTTAATAATATGCCCTACCATTTTTGCCATATAGTATTGATTTACTGTGCTTTTTGTTTATTGGAATTGATATGATTTACGTTGTTTATATCTTTTACCCAGCCCGGTAATAATTATCAGTCCTCATCCTCAAGGACTCCCAAACAATTTTCATTCGTAACTGACGAAGGCAACTTCTAGCCGATAAAATATCCGCTACAGTCGCTAATCTTGTATAGAATCATCTATCAAGTATTGGCTATATTGAATTTCAATCAAAACTACACAAATATTACACAATAACTACACAAATCTAAAATATTTATGAACGTTAATGAACTCAAGCAATTACGGGACATTCTTCCCAGGGGATCGCGAACCAAGATCAGAGACACAACAACCTTCTCTTACAGTTACATAGATCAGGTTTTAAACGGCAGCCGGCATTGCTCCATAATCATCGATTGTGCGCTGGCAATATTGGAGGAATTGTTGCTGCTGGAAAAATCGACATCCATCAAGTTCCAGCAAATCTTACGACTCTTAAAAAAGGTCAGGGAATCTTAAGTACCGACTACCATATATATAAAGCATGCAAGTCAATATGATCGATCCATCTTCATCCCTGCTCAACCGGAACTCCAACACCCGGAGCCTTGAGTTTATCCGCCGCGCATTAAAAACCTACCTCAGCTTTCTGAAAAAGGCTGAATCCTACCGGATGCTAACCGCCGTTGAGCCCATCAACCTGGCTGATGAATTCCAGTATGTCGAGCAACTCATCCGTGACATCACATTTGTTCTGAACAACAGGCGGTATGAATAGGTTGGCTGCCCACTACCCTGACCGCAAGATTCAAATCCAGCCACCACTTTAATCAAGATATTCCGATGATCCCTCAATCTACCATAGACCAGCTAATCAGTATCCCGATCGCTGAAGTGATCAGCAAGTATGCAACCCTAAAGAAGAACGGCACGACCTGGGAAGCCTGCTGTCCGTTTCATGATGAAAAGACACCCAGTTTCAAGATATTCCAGAAAACAAATACCTACAAATGCTTTGGCTGCGGAGCCGGAGGAAATGGCATCGCCTTCATTATGGCGAAGGAAGGGATCACCTTCCCAGAGGCTTGCCGGTCTCTGGCTTCCGGTCATGGCATCTTTATGAAGGAAGAAGAACAGAGCGATGAACAAAAAGCCACCCACCTTCATGCAGAATCTCTTTACGTGGTCAACTCCCTGGCCGCTTCCTTTTTCACTGCTCAATTGAACGACCCGGCCAATAAACCGGTATTGGATTATGCGCTCAGCCGGTGGACAGAAGAAACCATCAAACTCTTTGAGATCGGTTTTGCTCCCGATAGCTGGGACGGACTCTTGACCTACGCCAGGGTGGCTGGCATTAAAAATGAAATCCTATTGGCTGCTGGCCTGATCAGCGAGCGTTCAAATTCCCCCGGGAAATTGTATGATTATTTCCGGAACCGGCTCATCATCCCGATCCATGATAAATCCAACCATATACTGGGCTTTACCGGACGCGCGATGAGCGATGATAAGGCCAAGTATCTCAACACCAGAACAACGGAAATCTACCAGAAGGGATCACTGCTTTTCGGTCTGAATTTCGCTCGTCAGGCGATCAAAAGCAATGATAACGCTTACCTGGTGGAAGGCAATGCCGATGTAATCAAGCTCCACCAGATCGGAGTTACCAATACCGTTGGGATTTGCAGCACTTCATTCACCAAAGGACAGCTCGATAGCCTGCGAGATATCTGTGCCTCGATTACCATCATTCCTGATTCAGACCCTGCCGGAGTAAAATCGATCGACCGCTCAGCCAAATTGATCATCGATGCCGGCATGAATTGCAATATCCTGGAATTGCCATTCGATAAGGATACAAAGATTGATGCAGACAGTTTCTTTACCGATGCCGGACAGTTCGACCAGTACGCGCATAAAAACATCACCGATTATATTGTCAACAAGGCAGTTAAGTATAGCAAACTCCCCAGTACACCGGCCAATAAAATCAGGGCCATCAATGAAATCTCCGACCTGATTTTCAAAATGGATTCCTCCAGCCATGATCTGTATATCGAACAGGTCAGCCGGCTGATCAAACCCAAAAAGACCTGGACGGATAAATTAAAGGAACTGGTCAAGGAAGCCACCCCGGAAGTTGTTAAAGCGGAAAAATCCGATAGCATCCCCGAACATGTATCCCTTTCGGATTGGCAGAAATACGGGTTTTATGAGGATAACAATTGCTACTATTTCCGCACCCAGCGGGGAATTGTCCGGGGCTGCAACTTCACAATGGTGCCCTTGTTCCATATTGAATCGGTTCACAATGCAAAAAGGATCTTTCGGCTGACCAACGAATTCAAACTGGTCCGGGTGATCGAGATCCTTCAGCGCGACCTGATCAGTTTTGCCAGTTTTAAAAACACGGTAGAAAGCCTTGGGAATTTTCTGTTTGAAGAAGGAGAGAACGAACTCAATAAACTGAAACGCTACCTGTATCAGGAAACCAAATCTTGTCTGGAAATAACCCAGCTCGGTTGGCAGAAAAAAGGATTCTATGCCTGGGGCAATGGCATCTTTAACGGATCATTCACTAAAGTGGATGATTTAGGTATAGCCTCCCATGATAATGTCAATTATTACCTCCCTGCATTTTCCACCATCTGGGAAAAAGAATTGCAGCACTATATTTCTGAACGTCAATTCGTACACCGTGATGACAACAAGATTACCCTCAAGGAATATAGCACCCGATTGACCAGGGTATTCGGCACCAATGCCACCGTGGCATTGTGCTTCTACTTCGCCAGCCTGTTCCGGGATATCATCATTCGAAAAGTCAGTTTCTTTCCGATCCTCGATCTGTTCGGCCCAAAAGGCGCAGGTAAAACGGAACTGGCCGTTAGTCTGATGAGCTTCTTTGGCAAACTCGGTAAAGGACCCAACATCAACAACACCAGCAAGGCCGCCCTGGCAGATCATGTTTCCCAACTCTGCAACGCCTGCGCCCATATCGATGAATACAAAAACGGAATCGACCTGGATAAAATTGAATTTCTGAAAGGTTTATGGGATGGTACTGGTCGTACACGTATGAACATGGAAAAGGATAAGAAGAAAGAAACCACCGCCGTAGACTGCTCGGTTATCCTTTCCGGTCAGGAAATGCCTACCGTTGATATCGCCCTTTTCTCACGATTGATTTACCTGACCTTTTCAAACTTCGAATATGATGACGCGGCCAAAAAGGAATTCAACGAGCTCAAAGCCATCGAGAAGCTGGGCAACACTCACATAACCAATCAAATTCTTGCCCTTCGCAAAACATTTAAGGTCAACTACAACGCCAGTTACGACCAGGTAAGCAAGGATCTCATCCAGGAAATCGGCGACACGGTCATAGAAGACCGGATTTTCAGGAACTGGCTGGTCGTTCTGGCGGCCTATCATTCGATTAAGGATGAAATTGAGGTAGATTTTTCTTACAAGGAGCTGTTGGTACTATCCGCACAATTGATACTCATCCAAAACGGTGAAATCAAGAAGTCCAATGAAATATCCACCTTCTGGGATATTGTATCCTTTCTTTCCTCAGATGGTATGATACACGATGGCGTGGATTACCGCATTGAAATGATGGATGAAATCAAAACGGAGGAGATGAAGATTCCCTTAGAGTTTCAGGAAAAAACCAGTGTGCTGGCTCTTCAATATTCTAAGATACTTCCGCTCTACCGAAAACACGGCAGGCAAGCCGGGGAAAGAATTCTACCGATAGATTCTATCAAGCATTACCTCAAAAAAGATAAACGGTTCCTGGGAACCAAGCGCACCCGTTTTCACTTTCTGGACACCACGTTATCCATAGAAGGGGTATGGAGCTCAAAGCCGGAATGGGGATATTTTTTCCTGTATAAGGATTTGGGAATTGACCTGGCCACTGCAACTCAAATCACCGATAAAAACGATGAAGACAACCCCGAACCGGCGAAAACCGGCCGTCCTTCAAAATTCGCCATTCCGCAAGTTTACCAGCAAAAAAAATTGAGCGATGAGTTTTAGTGGCCAAAAACCTCCGGAACAAGCGGAACAAAACGGAACACCCGTATTTATTGGGGTTCCGGAGTTTTCGGCTTCGGAACAAAACGGAACAAAACGGAACAAAACTCCCTTCCAAAATAAGTTACGGAACAAAACGGAACAAATTGACCCCCTTTTGGAACATAACTATTTTTTTAAAATATTATATATAAGAGAGTTACAATCCAAAGAGTTTTGTTCCGCTTGTTCCGTAAGAAATGGGTGCCCTGGCAAAACAAAAATTAAAAAGTTTTTTTTCATGGACTACATCGACCGGGTTTATGTCGACCTCAAAGACAGAGAAAAGAGCAACTTCCTGATGTCCAACCTGAAAGATCCAGAGAAGTTTATTTCAGCGGTCAAATTTCTGATCGATGGCGGCTGGATCACCAATGTTCATTGGGATTCCAGCTATTCTACCCTCTTTATCGAGGAAAAACTACCGGGAAAAAAGCCACGGGATCAAGATCAAAATAGATCAACAACCACCGGGTCCGATAATGAAAGCCAATAAAACATCATACACTAATTCCTCAATATTTAAAAACCTAAATATGTCAAAAGCAAAAGTTAAAAACGCAAGAACATTACTCCGGCTGGTCCGGTACTCGGTTGACCTGGTCGTGGATGGCAAACGCCACATGATTCTGGCGGAAGGCTATTTTCATCGATGGTTTGTCGATGCTAAAACTCAGTTACAGGGAGTTGTTGAATGTCCGGATGGATTTATGTCTCTGATTGAATTCGATGACATCTGTTTTATCGATTGACCTCCGATACCTGCATCCCTTACCAATTCATCTAATACATTATGAAACAATCAATTAATCGATTTTTACAATTCAATGGCAAAACACTATTGTTTTTGGCCAAAGACGGAACCAATTGGAAAGCCTTAAAGCCAATCTGTGAAGCACTTGGTATTGAGTACACCCGTACTTTTAAGAATGTATCCGCTGACCCGATAATCGGACCTGCGTTGGCTAAACAGCCAATGCAGGTACCCGGTGACCAGATCAGAAACATGATTTGCATTCCGGAAAATTGGATCTATGGCTGGATCTTTTCCATTAATAGTTCGAGTACCGAGCTGCTGAATTACAAACGGGAATGCTACCGGCTGCTGTATGACTTTTTCCACGGAACGATCACCCGGCGGAAAGAGTTGCTGGGCGAAAAAGTTTCGGTCCAGACCGAGCGGGGGAAACTGGAAAAGATACTCCGTCAGAACCCCGAGTTCCTGCAATTCCAAGACATGAAGGCCATGGAAGCCAGAATAGGAAAATCATGAAACTATCATTCATTACCAAGTTGCTCAGCTTCAATCCGTCTTCCTTGTTTGATGAAAAACTCAGAATCCGAAAACTGCTCAAAAACGTTGACGTGATCAGGATGCTCCGGGTGGCATACCTCTACGGAGAATTAAAGCAGGGATGCACGCATGTGGACCCTGGGCGGGAAAAGGAATTCACTTTCGATAAAGTGATCGATGAACTTGAGAAGTAAAGCATAACCCATTCATTATAAACAATCAATATGGCCTCCGGTAAATCAATCATCATCCCCTGCAAACCTTACGTTAAGCAATTCCTGATTCAGAACTTCGGGTACCCGGTCAACTTCTATTCTGTGGCCAACCCTTACACTTACCTGTTCCGCACCTACCTGCATCTGCCGGATGATCCGGAAGGGAAAGCCCAGTTGAAAAGAGGGAAGCGGCCCAAGCCCAAGGTGAAACCATCATTTACCAACTCGGAACTGGACATTCCGGTTGAATTCGTCATCTCTGATCATGACTTTTACCGATATGGCTGGGAAATGGATCCGATCCATATAACAGCTCTTAACACCATTTTCGAGCAGGCAGCCAAGCTTTTCATGCGGACATCCATTACCATCGATACGGCAATCTCAGGAAGCCAGGCAACCAGCATCCGGAGGTTTCAGGATCGGTATGGGTATCCGGATGAGATTTGGAACTTCCAGTCCATCAAAAAAGACCTCGACCGGAACACCATTCGTCAGGAAATAGGGTTCGATACCGAGATCTACGATAAAATCCAAAAAATATTAATGCACAATTTGTACAAATTAGGGACACTTTCTAAAAACAATCCATTATCCAATGATTACCATTTCAAAAGAACTAA
>CAIXKO010000331.1 GCA_903919925.1 uncultured Bacteroidota bacterium
ATGATTATTTAACGGTGTCCCAATATCCGTTTTCGATAAATGAAATAAATCCCGGCAAAGCGCCCCAATGGTAGAATGCATCTGCGTTGCCCTTGTCATCACCCTTAGCAAACGCCGGTTTCGGTATTGCACATCAAAGGATTTTCTTTTGGGAGAACAAAATAGCCGTTACCAGCCTCACGCTTTTTGATTAGTTGTTTTTGAAAAAGCAAATCCAGATAACCGGTCATTTGCTCATCAGTCAGGCTGAATGCTGTTTTTATTTCTATGGGAGCCACAGCATTGTGTTTCCGTATAAATTCAAAAATTGCATTTTCGCTCACCAAAACTTCAGTTTCCTGAATTTCCCCACCGGTGAGTTGGTTTATTACAGCCTTAAACGTGTTATATTGCTGATATCCTCTTAGCAGAATGGATTTTTCATGATATTTAATGAGAAAGGTTGGAAATCCACGCGCACCATATTGAGATGTAATGTAAAGGTCTTCTTCAAAGGCATTTTTGGCTTTTCCATTTGTAAAATCGTCTAAAAAACGAGCAACATCCAATCCGGATTCCGATGCAAGCTCAACAAGCACTTCGGTTTTGCTGGTAATTCTGGTTTCGGTTGCCGATGCCTCCCGAATACGGCGTAGAAATCTGCCGGCAATTTCCTCACCCTGCATTTGTGCCGCTTTATAAGCTATATTTTGTGGATAAGTTGACGGGTATTCTTTGGAAAGGAGATTGAAACCGTCGGTTTTAACTGGCATTCCGTGCCTTGCCGAGGCCTCCAGCCAATGTTTCGCTACTTGCTTGTTGGAGCGTTCGGGGTCGCCACCAATGTCGTTATGACTATCATAAAACTCGAAAACATTTTTCACCAATCCGCCCATCACATAACTGAATTTGAGTTTATCCCCGAAACCCTCTTCCAGTTTTCGCAAAACAGGTTCACTTCCCCAGCACCAGGTACAAACCGGGTCGGTAAATTGTACAATTTCAACTATCTGGTTATTTTCTTGTGTCATCTTTGAATGATATAGAGTTTATACTCAAAAAATAAATTATAAAACCACCTGCTATTAAGTGCATCAGCGACAAAACAATTTTAAACTCAATTGTCAGGTTTGGCATGGCAACAGGTCCGATTAGTGAAAGCAGTAAAACACCAGCAGTCGAAAGCGTTCAGTTGCCCTACGGGTACAAATTTTATTTTGCCGATGAAACTGATCAGACTGAATCCTTCGATCAGCTTAATTTGCCTTTAACCAATCGATTGATTTTTGCAGCAACTGGATGGCATATACGGGATTATGCACCCCGTTTGTATTTTCACTGCTGATATACCCATAGTTGTATGCAGCACCCAGCTCGCCATATTTCCATTCGCGGCCAATTCGCAGCGCGAAATCGGGATCGGTTCCCATTGTGATGCTGTTCCCATACACCACCAGGCCGTTGTTGGGGCTGATGGTGTTGGCATTGCTCAACCGCATGCCATAGAGGGTTTTTGATTCGGTTTTTTGGAAAAGGTTGCCGAAAAAATCATGCGTTTGCACCGGGCCGTAAAAAACTCTTCCCTGGTTGGTGTTTTTCCGGAAAACCTTGCGCTGAACCAGCAATTCAGCCAGTTCGGTGAGCTTTGCATCAACCTTTTCCTCGATCGGTTTCAGTTTATCGCCCTTGTGGCAAGATGTACACACCTCCTTGTTCACAATCAGCGTATGACCGCCGGTTTTGGCAGCGTCATCGTATTTATTCATGTGGCAGTCGGTGCATTTCAGGTCGGAGTGCTTCCATGTCCGGGCATATTCCTGACCCGCATATTCATAGCCGTTGATGCCGGCATACAGGTTCGACTGGTTGCCAGCGTGTACTCCGAAAGTTTGCCCTACCTGGTACTTTACGGTTGCATTTTCCAATTTGTTATCCAGCGGGAAGAAGGGCATCTGGTCAATTTTTTTCACAACCGGCGGGGTCACGGTCGAATCGATAAAGTTCAAAGCGGTTGCTCCCCTGATCTGGTGGCAGGTGGAGCAGAGGTTGTTGGTCTCCCCGAAATCGGTTGACTTTGCGTTCTTGTCATAATTCAGAAAAACCGGGTCTGTTGTCCGTAGGATTTGAGTCAGGGTATCATCTGAAAAATCAAAATTGGTGTGCTTGTGACAGGTTGTGCAGCTGATTCTCGTTCCGTTGGGCATATCGTTGCTGACCATCTGCCTGCCGTTCCAGGTGATCTCCTGGAATCCTTCGCTGGTATGGCATCTTGCGCAAAATTTCGAATTTCTTGAGCTGGTGTTTCCCTGGAAATGTCTGGAGAGTCGATACTGCGCCAGTTTGGCCTGCCAGTTGGCCTTGTTGTGGCACTTGTTGCACATGAGTTCCGAATCCGCCTGTTCCCCAGGAGAGACTATCGCATTTACTGATGAGGAGAAGCTGGTGGCAGGGTGGATGAGTAATCCAAGGATGACGAAAGCGGTCAGCAGTCCGATTTGTTTTTTCATATCTTGAAGTTCTAGTTCACATCATTTTATGGCTGCCAATGTATTAAATTCATTTTGCATTGTGAGTTCATGATCTTATCGGGTTCACGTTCAATTCGGTGAACATGATGCGATATCCCGGGGATAATTACATGAATGACGTGTAATGTTTTGGGGGCAATTATATACCACAATTGTATCAGATTGGGGGTAAGTCAGACTCCCTAAAAAATAATTGTTCCTCATTTCATTTTACTCCTTTATCACCCTTCCAGGATCAACAACCTTTAAATCCAGCTGCCTTACCGCATCATTGAATGCCGGAACCTGC
>CAIXKO010000332.1 GCA_903919925.1 uncultured Bacteroidota bacterium
CTCTGTCATTCTACGAATGGCACTTAACCTTGTCGCAAACGAAAAGTCTACCAAAAGCAGCGTGAAAACAAAAAGGATGATGGCTGGTTGGGACAATGAATACCTCAAGCAGTTACTGAATTTTTAATGCGTTTGCCCTGGTTCTGCTGCTCTTCTCCTAAATCGACCACCGGAATTTATCATCTTGATCCAAAGAGCTGGCCAACCCAGACCGTTGCGCTGGACGATATCATCAAAGAAATTCGTGTAATCCCTCTTGAAACCAAACCGGAGTGCCAGATCGGATATGTTTATGAAG
The DNA here is from genome assembly GCA_903919925.1 of uncultured Bacteroidota bacterium. GTDB lineage: Bacteria > Bacteroidota > Bacteroidia > Bacteroidales > UBA12481 > UBA12481. The sequence continues at coordinate 299 of CAIXKO010000332.1, forward strand.
TTAAGTATGCCCCGGATATGATTATCATCGCGAACAGCAATGGCTTCAGCTGTTTCGATTCCATCGGTAATTTTATTCATCCGTTAAGTACCAAAGGAAAAGGCCCTGGAGAATACGTTTCAGTAGGCGATATTACAGTCAATGAAGAAAGATCGGAATTGCTCATGAATGACTACCAGATCGGTAAATTGCTCTACTTTAATCTGAAAGGAGAATTCCTTAGATCTGCCAAAACTGCTTTCGATGGTTATCCATACAAATTGATTAACAAGGATCTCATCGCCGTTCATACCGGGAGAATGGGTGCAAACAGAGAGAATTTCGAACTTGCCCTCACAGATTGGGATGGCCGGGTTCAAAAGCTCTATTTTCCTTTTCCACAACCTGTCGACGGAGATATGTGCAGGGGATTCGCAGCTGGAACAACTCCGGGATCAGTACTTTATCACAAGGTTTTCGATGGCCGGATTTATGAAATCTGGCCTGACCATATCGACACCTTGTTGACCCTCGATTTTGGTTCTTCCGCAATCGATACCCTCGAATTCTTGAAACAAGGCGGATTCTTTCGATCCATCGAAGAAAAAGAAAAAGTTCTCGGATTTAATTACCTGGCGAATACGCCATCTCATCTGGCTGCCTCGATAGGCATGGGAGGCGAAACCCGCGGGACCTGGGTGCTGGATCACCAATCAAAAAATCACCGGTTCCTTGCGGCGGATACATTAAATTCTATTGGAAATTTCAAGGGTTGTCCGGTTAACATCCCCAGGCAAACTAAAGGATCGTGGTTTGTTTCGGTCATCGATGGTATTAATTGGTTCGAATCGATGAGCAAGCTAACTGATGCCCAAAAGGCTATTCTCCGGAAAGAGGTCCCAGGGTTCATTGAAGCGGAAAAAGTGGCGATGGATGGGAATCCGGTGTTGGTGCTGTATCGGTTTAATGATTTTTGACGTATTACAAAATGGTAAACCAGAAAACCAAGTTCTGCTTGTAGTAATATTACCTGATTTTGATTAAATTCGTAAGATAAAACATGTTAACAATGAGGATACAAAGGGTTTATATCGACACATCGGTACTTGGTGGTTATTTTGATGAAGAGTTTGACGAAGTAACCCGCAGATTTTTTAATGAGGTAAAAAAAGGAGAATACAAGGTTGTGATTTCGAATGTAACCGAAGGTGAATTATTGAATGCACCAGAACGGGTAAGGTCTTTATTGGCGGATTTAGAGATTGATTACGAAGTGATTAGATTGACTGATGACGTTGTAATTTTGGCGTTAGAGTACATTAGAGAGAATGTTGTTGGTCAAACAAGTTACAATGATTGCTTGCATATTGCAATTGCTACGGTTTCACGACTTGACTTGTTAGTAAGTTGGAATTTTAAACACATTGTAAATATCAAAAGGATTAGAGGTTACAATGGAATTAATATTAAAAATGGTTACCCTTCGATTGAAATTCGTTCACCAAAAGATCTGATTGATTATGAAAACGACTAAAGATTTTGATTGTGTAGAAATGATGCGAGATATTCGCGATAAGGTAAATAAAGAGATTATTAAAATGGATTCTGCCCAATTGATAGAGTATTTCCGCAAAAAATCAGAGGAATACGAAAGTAAATATGGTCAGCCGGTAACACATGGTCAAAAAACATTGGGGGTATAGCCTCCATTCTGGTCATGAACAAACCTTAACAACCATTATGAAATCTACTGCTCTTGCGTATTTCTGGTCTTTTATATTCGCGCTTATTCTTTCATTTCTGGTATCATGTCAACCGGCCCAGCAGCACCAAGATCAAAAAGATGTAATCCACCTGACAATTGATCCCGCTCGCCTTCCTCCTATTGCCAAATTGACTGAAATAGCCCAAAGTATAAGGATTGTACCGCTGGAAACAAATCCGGGATGCCTGATCGGATCCATTCAGAACCTTTATGCCGGTAAAAATTCCATCCTGGTTTCAACATCAGGGGGAGGTGGAAAATCTGGGGGAGATAGTAAGTTACTGCATTTCACTTCCGGGGGTAAATTCCTGAACAATATCGGAAGAGTGGGTAAAGGCCCGGGGGAATATTCGGATGTCAATGATATGAGTGTTTTTGAGAATCCGCTGAGGGTTGTTATATCTGGGTAAATAGTGGAACCTACTTAAATTCAATCCGAAGATCAGATTATGTACTTTTTTTTTGTTCTTCGCATCATGTTCAAACGTTATAATTATTGGCTCACCCAGATCACCTGTCTCGGTAACATAAGTATTCTTATCAATGAAGCCAATCGACTGCGGTCGGAATTCAAAAAACTGTTCAGAAAGATAGTTGCCATCCTGATCATATCTGATAACTTTTTTTTGACTGCAATCGACCAAAACAAGTTGCAGAAACATAACTGCTAATCCACAGAGGCAACTATTTTTTTCATTAAAGTTATCGAATTATTTTTCTTCCAATAAGGTAGTTATAAATGATTAGCTGAAAGGTTAACTATTTTTGATTTCAGCCTGTTACTATGACGGTATATAAAAATTCCGGGATTGGATGATGTATAGTCAGCCGCCTCACACCCTGGACTGAACGAACAACCAATTCGTGTCCGATACCCATTGAAATTGAGTTGTTTCGATATCTCCGAAAGGTTCTGGTAGCCTTTAAGTATTTAACCAATCCCTATTCTCTATTTTAGAGTAAAAAACACAAGAACTGGATTATCATCTTGACTCAGTTTTTTTATTCTCTCTTGCATTCCGGAGGGATATTCGAATTGATTGTGATTGAGGATGCTGTCTCTTTTTTCGATCAAATGACCGACATCTAAAGCAGTAACAAATTCATTCTGGTTTGTCAGACTAATGGCTTGTTCGGCTGATGAAAACAGGATATCATCGGTACCTATCTGCTGAATATCACCAGTGATAGTATTTCGGATCATTACCATGTACCGGTAATATCCGGAGCTCGCTTCCCCAAGAATACGGAACATAAACCAATCATTGGTCTCAAGGTATGGTCCTCCAAGTATCAATTTGTTCGGTGGATAAGGGTTCTTATATTTCTCCCATGCGGACCATTGTTCCTCGGCAGTGCACTTGTTTGGGCCAAAGTCAAAACAATATTTGGGAAAAATGGCATGAGAACTTACAGAATATACTGTATCTGATGATGTTGCCGAATACAGATAGCCTTCGTCAGTGGTTTTAAACAATTGACGGCCACCATAAGAACTTATCCCGCTGGAAAATTTGATGGTATCCCGGTATGAATTGCTTTTCAGCTCACCGATCCGGAAATACGATCCCCTTTGAAGCGACATAACATACTGATTATTTGATAAGAATTGTAAGTCACCGTAAAAAATCGACAATGGGATATCTTCGATCCATTTCCCAGCGATATCGTATGCAATCAATTTTTTCTGCTCAGCCGCGCAGAAGTAAATAGTATTTAAATCCTTTGAGAAAGTAAAGGTAGTCAGCCCGGTAAATTCACCGGGCCCTTTACCTTTATTACCGAAACGGTAGAGAAATTTCCCTTCTCGGTCGAATACAAATAGTCCTCTTGTGACATCCTGGTCAAAGACGAATATTTTTCCGCCTGCTTCATCAACCTGAACAACTCTTTGCAACAAACAACCGGTGGTAGTTTCCAGTGGAACGATCCGGATCTCTTTAATTGCCTCTGAAAAACTGACCGATCGTGGTATAGAGGATTTGCGGATGCTAATATTTATCTGTTCCGATGGAGATTTCTTGTGAGCATTCGGAGAACAACATTCAAGTAAGCACAACAATCCAGCTAAGACTGTTAATTTGTTTGTCATAGTGAGCTTGACTTTTTAGGTGATCAGTAATTCCTGTAAATTAGAAGATGTCAGTTTTTCACAAATCTCTTGGTCAACTTTGCACCTTC
>CAIXKO010000333.1 GCA_903919925.1 uncultured Bacteroidota bacterium
AACTATACTTGCTCAGAGATTCCATCGGGCTGCTGCGGTATGGCTGGTTCCTTTGGATTTGAGCATGAGCATTTTGAGTTATCGATGAAAGTTGGGGAGATGGTATTGTTTCCGGCTATCCGCAAGGCTGATCAAGAGGTACTAATTTGTGCATCAGGAACCTCCTGCAGGCATCAGATATTTGACGGTACGGGGAGAGCAGCGGTGCATCCGGTGGAAATTCTTTATGATGCCCTAAAAGATTAGGTACCCAAGTTTAGGGTGTAGAAAGAGTAATAAATCATACCGGACAACCAAATCATACCGGATAACCCCGGATAACCCCGGATAAACATTCTCGCTTTTGCGGATTGGTGTATTTACCGGTTGACCGGTAAATAGAAATTCCCCGGATATTTTGCCTGAATGGTACAATAGAACCGGGCGATTGCTTTCATATCCTCATCAATATCGGGACCCGGATAAAAGACTGGTCCCACCCCGACCACCTTTCTACGATAATCCATATATCCAAGGACAATTGGAACTCCGGCTTTTTTTGCTATATGGTAAAATCCTCTTTTCCAAACCATTACCTCTTTCCTTGATCCCTCAGGAGCTATTGCAAGATAAAAATCCTCCGAGTTTTTAATTTTTTCCCCCAGTTGTTCAACAAGATTTTGATGTTTTCTTCTGTCTACTGGTATTCCACCAATATATCGGAATACCCATCGGAAGGGAAATCTGAAAAGCTCCCTTTTAATCAGAAAATGGATATTCAACCGGTAATATAATTTATAAACCATTCCAAAGAAAAAATCCCAATTGCTGGTATGAGGGGCCCCAATAATTACGCATTTCCGCAGGTCAGGAATTTCCCCTTCGAGTTTCCAGCCTGAAACTAACAGGCATAAACTGGCTAATAGTTTTCTTAGATGCGGTCTCATAATTAAAAGCCCATTGCAGAGTCATCGCCACGAGGGTCGGCGCCACCTTCCATTCTACCATCAGGCCAAAACAAGATTGCATCGACCCGACCAATTTTTCCTGTTTTTTTTAAAAAGTGCCCCATGGAAAGGAGCTTTGTTACCTTGAGGGAATCCATAGCTTCCGGTTCATATTGAATGAGATCTGGACGCCACTGGTGGTGAAAACGTTTTTCGCTGACAGCTTGCTGCATCGTCATACCATGATCAATAACATTGAGAATGGTTTGGAAAACAGAAGTAATAATGGTTGATCCCCCCGGGCTACCCACCACCATAAACAATTTTTCGTTTTTTGTGATTATGGTAGGGGTCATGCAGCTCAACATGCGCTTACCAGGTTGAATGCAATTGGCTTCATTTCCAATCAGTCCATAAACATTAGGAAAACCCGGCTTTGAACTGAAGTCGTCCATTTCATTATTTAGAAAGAATCCCCCACCCTTCACCACGATATTACATCCGTATCCTCCATTGAGCGTGGTAGTTGCAGAAACCGCGTTACCCCATCGGTCAGCCACGGAGTAATGGGTGGTTTCCATGCTTTCATTGGGGGTAACCTTTCCTGCACGAACAGAATCGGAAGGTGTTGCTTTATCTTCTTTAATTTCACCTGCCCTTTTGCTCAGGTACTTTGCACTGGTCAATTCATCAACGGGGACATTTACAAATGATGGATCACCCAGATATTCAGCCCGGTCAGCATATACCCTTTTTTCCGCTTCCACCATGTAATGAATAGTTTTAACCTGGTTATGGCCAAGGCTTTTTAAGTCCCATTTGGCCAATATTCCCAATAATTGCTTTAGGGCCAGGCCGCCACTTGAAGGGGGAGCCATTGAATAAAAATGGTAATCGCGATAGGTCCCGTTTATTGGCTTTCTCCAAACCGCTTCGTATTCCGCAAGATCCTGGAGTGTGATTAATCCGCCGGATTCCTGCATCTGGCGGATAATTAGCCCGGCAGTTTCTCCGGCGTAAAACCCCTCGCGTTTTTGATCACGAATTCTTTCGAGTGTTTTTGCCAGATCGGGTTGAATCAACAGATCTCCTTGCTTCCAAATGGAATCGGACACAAACACCGGTTTCGAGGAATTTCTTTCCAACAAAGCTTTACGAATTGAATTAAGGCTTGCTGCTTGTAATTTGGTGATAGGAAAACCGTTCCTGGCAAGATCGACCGCTGGCTGAACAACGGTGTTCCAGGGTAATGTCCCAAACTTTTCATGGGCCCTGACCATTCCGTCTACCGTTCCGGGAACACCTGCTGCCAGGATAGTTTGCGTGCTTAAACCATTGACTACCTCGCCATCAGGACCAAGATACATATCTTTTGAGGAAGCCAGCGGAGCTTTTTCGCGGTAATCAAGCGAGTATACACTTTTACCAGAAGTTCGAACGATCCAGAATCCACCGCCCGCAATATTTCCAGCTGAGGGATAACAAACCGCAAGGGCAAATTCCACTGCAACTGCGGCATCCATTGCGTTTCCACCCTGCTGTAATATGGAAAGGCCAATTTTGGAAGCTTCAGGATGTGCACAAACCACCATCCCTTTTGTTCCGGTGGGACCCATTCCCTTATGTGATTGCTGGCTACACGAATTAACCAGCATAAACCCAATTACGAAAACAGAAGCCTGTTTTAAAAAATTGAGATTCATGGTTATAGGAATTGCTTTTTAATTCCTGCCGCCTTTAGTGTATTCTGCAGCAATACGATACGGGTCATTGGTCCCACACCTCCGGGGACCGGGGTAATGAATGAGCATTTTGGAGAAACTTCTTTGAAATCAACATCTCCGGATAATTTCCAACCTGATTTGGTATTTATTGACGGGATCCGTGTAGTACCGACATCGATGACCGTGGCACCTGATTTTACCATGCTTTCAGTTAGAAAGCCTGGCTTGCCCAGTGCGGCCACA
>CAIXKO010000334.1 GCA_903919925.1 uncultured Bacteroidota bacterium
GATGGGGATCAGCTCAATTTCACCGTTGGCAAAAGCCTTGTCGATTTCAGGAATATATCTTGAATCGCCCGTGTTTGTTGATCTTCGGGTGGTAACCTCACAGATCCCGGTTGAAGGGATAACTTCCTTTGCGGCACCGGCTCTCCTGACCCTGGCAACATACCGGTACGCTGTTTGATGTTTCAGCCCGGTGTTTTTGAATTCAGGTGAAACCTGCCACTCGCTGCTGTATCCATTGCCCCCGATACACTCAAATCGAAATTCCAGTTGACCCTCAATTTGAGGGATTTTTACGCTCATCTTCACTTCTGAGCTGAAAACCGAGTGGGGTTCGGTCGACCATTCAAGAGGATCATTGCCAATATCAGCATATTGACCAGGCAAATCATGGCTAAATCCACTGTAAATACCGATAAGAAGTAATAAGATAATACCTCTTCCTGAAAACCTAAAAGTCGCTCTATTCATTTGACTCAATCAATTAATCAGATATCCCGATTCCTTACAAAAAACAATCACTCATTTTCTATTTTGTTCTTCCGGGGACAGCCCCTGAGATGTTGAAATAAATTCTTGAATTAACGCTTAATTCCAACCAAATTAGTAGCTTATCTTTGCCATTTTGGCCCAAAGTTATACCCTGCCGGAATGATTTCCCCGGATTAACGATCTTCCCATCAATCCTTAATTCCGCCTTCAAGTTTTGAAATACCATGTGGTGGAAATTATGCATAATTCTTCTCCATTTTGAGCATCGCTTCTGCAAAAGCCTTTCCCAGGCGAACAAAGGGTTTACCACTGCCCAGATAGTGGTATTCCACGTTAGATGCACCACGGTTCCAGATCCGTTGTTCCTTTTTTGTTAGTCCACCAGCTCCAAAACCAATCCGTTCGCGTTCTTTTCTGGCCTCGCTTCTTGTCATCCCGCCCTGTTTTATGCGCCATTTCCATTCATTTGTCAGCCTATGCTTCCAGTAAATATCACTAAGTGCTAGTTCATAGTAGGGACCACTATCGACCGCGATCACATTACCGCGGTATTGTGCCTCTACTTTTTGATCATATTGCTCTACAACAGTAAACTGTGCCTTGCAAAAATCGGAGACAGGCATAAACTTTCATCGGTTTCTCCGCAGCCATCATGGTGTTGCAACCGGCAAAGGCGGTCACCACCAATACTATTTTTGCTATTAACTTCATCATAATGAATAATCTTTCCCTTATCTCTCGTTCGGACTAAATATAACCGGGTTCAGGGCGGGATACAAACCACGAATCAATAACCAGAGACGCAGTAGGGACGCATTTGAGACGCATCTAAGCGTCTCTACATAATGTTCCATTTCAGACGGCGCACACTCTACCTACCCGTCACCATAACGGTTTGCACCAGCCGCACCGGCCCCAACAGACCAGCCGGCTGAACCACCCAGTAATTGGGCTCGGTGCGGTATCCATGTGTTTTAATATTCGTTTTTGTAAACCTTTCATTTTCCGGCAATTCATTGTCGCCCGCGAGACGATTACACCACAGGTTCATCACTTCAATTTTGAGATCATTGGCACCAGCTTTCACCAGCTCAGTAATATCGGCGCGGAAAGGTGGTTTCCACAGAATTCCTGCCGATTTCCCATTGACAAAAACCTCAGCCAGTTCCCTCACATCACCCAGGTCAATATGAACCCTTCTGCCTGAAACCAGCCAATCCGCCGGCACTTCGATTGTTTTGGTGTAAAATCCGGCACCGGAATAGTATTTAATACCTTGATTATCATGTTCCGACCAGGAAATAAGTTCCGGAAAATTCATTTCAGCAGGAGCTCCCCAGTCCGGATCAAAAGTTACTTTCCATTCGCCGCTTACCTTAATGGGATCCGCCAGATCATTCAGGTGAAACTTCGTTTCCTTTCCCTTATTATTACGCAACCCGAAGTCACCGTTTTGCCAGCATTCAAATGCAACGGGTTCCAGGTCGCTTTCGGCTCCAAATACAACAAACACAGAGGCGCCCGGAGCCAGATCGAGCCTGACCATTGTTCCATCACCTTGTTCATCATAAATGAAGGCTGGTTTCCTGCTGCCATCGGAGGGATCCCAGAATGAGGGTTTTACCCCTTTTACCCTGAACACACAATCACCAGTGATTTGGGTCAGAGATTTGTTCCTGACAAAGTAAATCTCTGTATTTTCAGTTTGTCGGTGAATGTAGTCAAGGTCGGGATCAAGTTCCGGTTCCAGGCAGAGAAAGTCCGGACCAACAGACTCTCTGTCAAGCCATTCCCGTGCACTGTAACCCCACACAACCTTGCCCCTGACATACCTGTTTTGTTTCACGGTGGTGCCGTTACAGGGCCCCCACATCTTATTTGCCAAAGCCAGTAATTCAGCTTTTCTTGATTCATGGTCCTGCATGCCCGGCACATCCCGGGGCTTCGGGCCTATTATGGTAGCACCTGCGGCTACGAGCCCTTCCAGTTTTTGCAGTACTTCCAGCTGCATATCCTTCTGATCGGGAAGTACCAGAAC
>CAIXKO010000335.1 GCA_903919925.1 uncultured Bacteroidota bacterium
AGCGTACCATCCTGGTTTGTTTATGGGCAGGCGAAGAATTCGGACTGCTTGGTTCAAAAAGTTATGTTGCCAAAAACACTAAAAACTGGGATAAAATCTCCAATTATTTCAATCGCGATGGAGGCCCGACTGTAGCAAACAGCGTAAACGTACCGGAAGCCATGTATGAAGATTTTGTAAGTATCTGTGAACCCCTGAATAGCATCAATCCCGATTTCCCGTTTACATTATCGAAACGAACCGGCGATCCCAGGCCGCGCCCAACCAGCGCAGGAGGATCTGATCATGCATACTTTGCAATGAACGGTATCCCTACCATCAGCTTTGGCACCGCAGATACCAAAGGCTACGATTTTGATTATGGTGAAATCTGGCACACCGAGCGTGATATGTACAACAAAAGTATCGCCGAATATGAAAATCACACTTCAGTGGTTACCGCGGTAGTGGTTTATGGTGTTGCCAACCTGGATCATCTCCTATCGAGAAAAGACTTGTATCTGGAACCGGTAAAATAAAAGGCTTTCAATTTTTCGTTCCCCGGGGATGGCAGGTATAACAAGCTAAACTCGTATACTGGTAGTCGGCTCTCGCTTTATGCTTGTCATAATTGGCAAGTTCCGATGGGTTGTTATGGCACGATAAACAGTTGAAAACCGAGTAATTTGCCGCATTAGTGTGGCAAATTGAACATTGCTGACCCCAGGCTTCCTTATGTTTTCCGCTGTATATCGGGAAATATTGGGCATCATGATTATAGGTGGATGGTTTCCAGGCAACCACCGTATGGCAAACTTCGCAATCCGTTGGGAACTGTGCAGTTGAATGCTTTGGATTGGTTGTTGCATTGTATTTAGTAATATGACAACCTTCACAAGTATTGGGTGTGGTGATATAGTTGCCCTTATGGCACAAAGCACAGTTAGTTGCGATCACCGAATGAGCGCCGGCCAGTACCCAGTAATTACCATGTATAGCAAACGTTGCAGGCATCCACCCGGCGTTTGTGGTATGGCAGTCACCGCAATTAACCGATATACCAATACTGGTATGATTTGGATTTGTTGTAGCGCTGTAATTTGCCTGATGGCAGGATACGCAAGCGGTTGGCGTATTCGTATAACCAGTGCTATGACATTTTGAGCACAAGGTGGTTGCATGTACTCCGGTAAGAGGAAATGCGGTGGTGGAGTGATTGAAGGATGCATTCAGCCAATTGTTAAAGGTGTGGCACATCTTGCAATCCGTTGGATACATTTGTGTTTTGTGATCCTTTGCCCCATCATATTGCACCTGGTGACAGGAGATACATTCGGGCTGGGTTGTCAGCACACTTCCCTTATGGCAATCGGAACACTGCACAATCACCGAATGACCACCGCTAAGCACAAATCCGGTGGTGCTATGATTAAAAGATGATGGTTTCCATGCGGTGGTGTTGTGGCAAGCCGAACATTGAACCGGCAAACCGGCAGAGACATGTCCCGGTATCTGGGCCGATGTGTATTTTGAAGAATGGCAGAAATTACAATCGGTTGGCGTTCCGGTGAATCCGGTGATATGACAATTTTCACACAAAGTTGTAGCGTGCGCTCCGGTTAGTGGGAAAGTTGTGGTGGAATGGTTAAAACTTGCATTCAACCAGTTGTTTTCACTGTGGCACATCTTGCAATCGGTAGGATATAGCCGGGTTTTATGATCTTTTGCATTGTCATATTGCACCTGGTGACAGGAAATACAGGCCGGCTGTGTAGTTAGC
>CAIXKO010000336.1 GCA_903919925.1 uncultured Bacteroidota bacterium
ATAAGGAATATTTTTCTTGAAAAAGTGGAGAACGTGAAGAACGTTAAGAGGGTAAAGAAGGTGAAGAACGTGAAGAACGTGAAGAACGTGAAGAGGGTAAAGAACGTGAAGAACGTGAAGAACGTTAAGAACGTGAAGAACGTAAAGAACGTTAAGATCGTGGAGAATGGGGAGAGGGGGGAATGTATATATTTGCCGGGGTAATTGATAATATTTTTAAGATGAAAGCGATATATCTGGTTAGGAATGGAGAGAGCAGGGAAGCATTTGAGATAAGAGAGGCGCCGATACCTGTGGCGGGAAGAGGTGAAGTAGTTGTTAAAGTAGAGGCATCGGGTTTGAATTATGCCGATGTTATGGCCAGGCGGGGTTTATATAAAGCTGCTCCGCCTAAGCCATCCATATTAGGTTACGATGTAGCAGGAACGGTGCACTCTATTGGACCAGATACCCCTGGGTTTAAGGTAGGGCAAAGGGTAGCTGCTATGTCGAGGTTTGGTGGATATGCGGAATATGCCCTTACCCAGGCCGGGGCCATCATTCCATTACCTGATTCGATGGAACCTGCCCTGGCTACCTCATTAGCCACGCAGGCATCTACAGCCGTTTACAGTTCCTGCTTTGCCACAAGGCTTTACCAGGGCGACCGGGTTTTGATACATGCTGCCGCAGGTGGTGTGGGCACCATTTTGGTTCAGCTGGCTAAAGATAAAGGCTGCATCGTTTTTGGATCGGCATCTAAAAGTAAACATGGCTATCTGAAAGATATCGGCGTTGATTTTCCGATCGATTCCCATTCAGGCAACGCTAGCGAAGAGGTATTCCAATTATTGGCAGGGAAAAAAATCGATGTGGTTTTTGACAACATCGGAGGCCAGAGTTTTAAAAAGGGCCTTCAGATGCTTGGCCCCGGTGGGCGGATTGTAGCTTACGGTGCTGCGGCACAGAACAAAGGCAATAAATCGAGTCAATTTAATAACATTCGGGTAGGAATTGGATTTGGATTTCACTCACCAATCGGATTAATTGTTAAATCGCAATCTATACTTGGAGTGAATATGCTAGCCTTAGCTGATCATAAACCAATGGTCTTGAAAGAAGTAATGGATGAAGTTGGACGTTTGACCAGTCAAGGAATAATCCGTCCCACTTTGGGGAAAGCTTTTCCAGCTAATCAGATTGCTGAAGCTCATGATTTTCTGGAATCCAGGCAATCGACCGGCAAAATAGCGCTGCTTTGGTAATATAACTATTTCTTCTTGAGATCTTTATTAAATACAGAAACACCTTGATCTGAGATTACCTGAATAGATAAACTTTGGTCAGTTGCAACGGCTTTTACATAGTTGGTATTACCATTAATAAGTACTGGAAAAGAATAACCCGAAAATGGCGGTGAAAGCCAAAGATGCCGGTGGGTATGAGCAGCAATCATCAAATCGGCTCCAGCCTCACGTAGCACGGGGCCAAAATGTTCAGCCAGGAAACCGGGTCCGTAGCCCCGGTTTTCTTTTATCAGGAAGGGTAATCGTGCGTAAATGATTTTATAAACCGGAATTATTGGCATGTGTACGATGATCACACGGAAACGTGCATTACGGTATTCAGGAGTATTCACCTCATTTTTAAGCCATTCAAGCTCTTGCATACGGTATTGATCGAAATCAGCTAACCCATAATAATACCGGTTATCATCGGGCTTATCCTCTCCACAGTCAAGAATCACAAAGTGTACCGGTCCCTCATCGATTGTATAAAAGAAGCTGTTATCCGGAAAATCCAGATAATTCTTTAGTTTTCGCGACATAATACCGCGGGTTTCATGATTCCCCCTGACAAATGCAAACGGAACGTTTGATGCAAAATACCGGACACTGGTATCGATGATGGGACCAAGAAGCTGATCCTCATTTTCAAAATTATCGACAATATCCCCATTATAAATAAGCAGATCCTGACCGGCTGCATTCCCTGATTTAAGGAATCCGGCAAGTTTTGCACCATTGGTATGAATATCATTAACCACCATAAAACGGGTAGAATCTTTGAGTGGACTTTGAGTAGTAAAATTGAACACTTTACTTTTAACCGTATCGCCGAAATAGATTTGGTAAGGGCGCAATTTCATCAGCTCAACCGAGTTCAGACGATAGGAATATTTTGTTCCGGGCAGCAATCCTGAAATCACCACTTTATGTAAGGTTCCTCCGGCATTAATCTGTCCATCGGTTGAATTGCGAACCAGGGAATCGGCCCGAGGTTTTGACCCGATCATCCAAACGCCCGGAACAGCCGGCAGGTTGGTGGTCCAGTAAATGGTTACTCCACTGTTTGTGAGGTTTTGCAGCCAGGGGCCATGAGTTATGCGGAGCGATTCCGTACTTTGGCTAAAACAGGGAATAACAGAAAAAAGCAAAGTGAACAGAAGGATTTGTTTTTTCATTGGGATAAAACTAATGAGCGAAAATACGAAAATTGGGTGAGGAGGTGATGTGTGAAGGGTGATGTGTGAAGATCGGTAGAAACACTATTATTTCATTGGTAAAAGCTGTATATTTACATTGAATGTTTGGGTTTGGAGATTAATATTTGGTCAATTCGAAAATCTGCTTTATGAAAAATATCAAATTGATAAAAGAAAATCGACAACCGATCATTTCCTTGTTGCTGCTTTTGGCTCTACCGGTAGCTGCACTTGCGCAAGTGCCATTTCCGGAGCCAGGTCCGGTGTTCCGGGATGATCTGCTACCTAAAGTCATGCTATATCTTCCGAAGGATTCGCTGAATAAAATGTACCTGAATCCGGCATCCAATAATGAGATGCGCACGCTATTTGTGTTCGAAAGCGGTAAAATCCGGGATACTCTTCCGGTGGTTGGAATACGGTTTCGTGGAAATACATCCAGGCAATCGGCTAAAAAATCCATCAAATTATCATTCAATACCTATAATAACCGGCAATCCTTTTTTGGACTCGAAAAGATGAACCTGAATGGGGAGCACAATGACCCATCGGTAATCCGCTCGAAATTGTATTGGGATTTATGCCGCACTTGCGGTGTACCCGCTCCACGGGCTAATCATATTTTGTTGTATATCAACGATATATTTTGGGGCGTTTACATAAACGTGGAACAAATTGATGAAGAATTTGCTGACTTGAGATTCGGCAACAAAAATGGCAATTTGTATAAATGTTTGTACCCGGCTGATTTGACCTACAGGAGCAAAAATCCAGTAGATTACAAATTTCAATCGGGCAATCGGCGTACTTACTCACTCAAAACCAATGAAATATCTGACGATTATACTGATCTGGCCCATTTTATTGATGTTTTAAATAATACCCCGGTTGCCTCCCTGCCAGCAGAGTTGGATAAGGTTTTGAATGTTGGAAGCTTACTCATGATCATGGCATTAGATGTATTTACAAGTAATTGGGACGGGCCATTTTATAACAAGAATAATTTCTATCTGTACAAAAATACGGATACCGGAAAGTTTGAATTGATTCCTTATGATGTTGATAATACTTTTGGTATTGACTGGTTTAATGTTGATTGGTCCATACAGAACATTTATAATTGGGCACCAAATTGGGAGGCCAGGCCGCTGTATACTAGAGTCTTATCGGTTCCTACCTATCGCAGGGAGTACACCAGGCTTTTCATTGAATTGCTCAATTTGATGAGCGATGGGAAGCTTATTCAAAAAATTGGTACCCTAAGAAATTTGTATAGTCCCTACATTTCAACAGATCCGTTTTACCGGCAGGATTACGGTTGGAGCAGCACTGATTTCCAGAATTCTTTTAATAACCGGTTGACTACCAATCATGTTAAAACCGGACTGATCCCGTATATCTATTCCCGCATGGGTTCTGCCCGTGTCCAGCTGGATGCTGCTTCTGCCATCGAACAGGCGGTATTTTCCTATAACGTCAGGGTTTATCCAAATCCCGTATCTGATTTTCTGATTATTGAAAAATCCGGTCCGGATACTGAGTATTCCATTTTTGGTATAAACGGAGCCCTGGTGTTAAGTGGATCATTAACTGATGGATCATCCAAAATCAATATGGGGGGATTGGCTGATGGGATTTATTATCTGAGGGTTGGGTTTTGGGGAGAGGCTTTTAGGGTAATGGTGGTTCGGTAGGGGATCAGAAGACGTTAGGCGTGAGGCGTGATGCAGGAGATCGGTAGAGACGCATAATTGCGTGTCTTTTTGGAAAAAAAACGAGTGACGAGTGACGAGTGACAAGTAATAGTGTTGTTGGTACAGTCAAGTCTGCCATTGGTAAAACGAGAAATACATCAATGCCTGCGGCGGCTTACCTTGGTCAGAGTAATTAAATCTCAGACCAAAATGAACGCAAAATCAATTCTGATTAAGTTTCAATGGATCATTTTCCTATTGTTACTTGCGATTTCCTGTTCAAAAGAACCTTTAACAGGAGTGCAGCCGGACACAATGCCTAATGCATTGCCTCATTTATAGCGGTATCTGCTTCACCTTATGAGGATGGCAAGATCTGATTAACCAATTCGCCAGATTCATCTGCTTCCTGATTTTAAACATCCGGCAAGTTTGCCTATTTTTAAAACCGCAAAAAACTTTTCATACAGCCAAATTGTATTTAATGAAGGCATATAGATTTATTAACAAGAGCGTTTTTACTATTCTTTTCTGCTTCCTGATGTTTCCGGGAGCTTTATGGTCAACGAATGAAATCGTAAAAGCTTTCAAGGTTTCCACACCACCGGTAATTGATGGTATTTTGGATGAACCGGTCTGGAAATCCGCCCCTGTTTTTACTGATTTCAAGTCGTTTATACCGGATTTTGGAAAGGTTTTACCTCAGAAAACTACCGCTTGGGTAGCTTATGATGAAGAGAATCTGTATTTTGCATTCGACTGTCAGGATTCGGAACCTGATAAGATTAAGGCCAATGTATCGGCTCGGGATGCAATTTTTAAGGATGATTGGATTTGTTTAAATATTGATTCCCGATTTGACCAGCAGGCGATTTATGCGTTTTATGTTAACCCATTGGGAATCCAGATGGATACACGGTTTGCGGCAGGCAAGGAAGATCCGAGCATCGACCTGGTGTGGTATAGCGCTGGGCGGTTGGATGATCATGGTTATTATGTTGAAGTTCAAATTCCGCTTAAGAGTTTGCGGTTTTCAACGAACGACCCGGTCAGCATGGGATTGCTTCTGGAGCGGTTTGTTAGTCGTACTGCTACTCATACCGGATATCCCGAGCTCGATCCATCCATGGGTTTTAATCTGATGCCACAACTAATGCGTGTTGATTATCAGGGAGTAAAGCATTATACACTGTTCGAGGCAATCCCTGCTGCTACTTATTCATACAAAGACATCAGGGAAGGCGAAAAACTGGTAAAAGACGTACGCAAGCCAGATCTAAGCCTTACCCTGAAATACGGGATCACTTCAGATCTGATACTTGATGCGACCGTGAATCCGGATTTCAGCCAGGTTGAATCAGATGCCGGGCAAGTGGATGTAAATCTGAGATATGATCTTTATTATGCAGAGAAGCGACCGTTTTTTCTCGAGGGGCGTGAAAAATTCAATATCGGGGCAACACAAACCTCGGTGGTAGATCCGATGTACTATCTGGTTCACACCCGTACCATTGTAAATCCTATGACCGGATTGAAATTCACCGGCAATATCGACAAAAAAAACTCGATCGCGTTGCTTTACGGAGCTGATGAACTCCAGCGTGACAGCCTTTCCAAGCCCCGTCAATTCGCGCACTTCCCGATACTTCGTTACAAGTATAACCTGAAGGATGATGGATATCTGGGCGCACTTTATACCGGAAGGGAAGCCAACGGGAGCAGTAATCGGGTTTTAGGTACTGATGCTCAAATCAGGCTCACTAAATCAAGCCTTTTGGAATACAATGTCTTCGGATCTCAAACTACAAATTTACTGTCCCGGCAGAATAGCCACGCAGAAGGCCTTTACTACCACTATGAAACACGTGATTTGAATTATGGAATCTCCCTGAAGAACATTGGAAAGGAGTTCAATGTTGCCACCGGGTATATCAATCGCACTGGTATTAGTCAGGTAAGTGGTGTTATCAAGCCACTTTTTTATCCTGATTCCCCTGTTTTCCGGACCGTTGACCTGGAATTTTTCACTTCAGCAACTTATGATTGGATTTATTCGATGTGGGAAACTCTTAATCATGCATCAGTTCTTGCCTTGTTGGGAGGATCTACCCAGGTCAGGTTAAAATATACTTTTTCTAACGAGGTTTATCTCGGGCAGCGGTTTAACACGGGTGGTTTTCAGGCAAATCTGGTAAGCAGATACAAGAATTGGATATCAGGATCATGGCAATACAGGCGAACAAATGCAATATTTTATTCATCAGCCCCTTATGCAGGGAAGAGCAATCGATTGAGTATGGAGGAAGTATTTCAACCATGGCCCAAATTTCAGGCGACATTAGGGTTTGTTTATTATGATTTCTTAAGGAATAATGATAAAAAGGTAATCTATCAATATATAATAGAAAGGTTAAAGCTTACCTACCAGTTCAATAAGTATTTATTTATCAGAGGGATACTTGAATTCAATGGATATCGCAAATCATTACTGACTGACTTTTTAATCTCTTTCAATTATATTCCCGGAACAGTATGTTATCTGGGCTACGGATCGCTATACGAGCAAACCGGGGAATCGCAGCCATTTTTTAGCAGGGAAGTAAAACCTTTAGAAATGCAGCGCGGTTTTTTCGTAAAACTCTCCTATCTGTTTAGGAATTAATCCTGGCTTTTTTTAGAACTAAACTTGAAACCATTTGGGAACTTGTTTGTTAAATACCAAATGAATACAATGGAAAACAAGATTATTCTGATAACCGGAGCAAATTCCGGGATTGGCAAAGCAACGGCTACTGCCCTTGCAGAGATGGGTGCTCACGTGGTTATCATGTCCAGGGATCTGGAAAAAGGTGAGATCGCCAGGCAGGAAGTTGTCAGAATAAGCAGAAACAACCAGGTTGATGTTATGCAATGCGATTTGGCCAGCATGGAGAGTATCCGGCAGTTTGCTGCCCAATTCATTGCTACCTATTCCAGGCTGGATGTATTAATTAACAATGCTGGCATTTTCACAGAAAAGAGAATGGAAACTGCTGAAGGCTTTGAATACCAGATTGGAGTTAATCATCTGGGGCATTTTCTATTGACCAATTTATTGCTCAATCTTTTGAAAAAGAGTTCACCGAGCCGTATTATCAATGTTTCATCGGGAGCTCACTATGGTGGGAAAATTGATTTTGATGATCTTCACCTAAATATAAAATATTCATCCTGGAAATCGTATTCACAGTCAAAGCTGGCTAATATTCTGTTTACCTATGAGTTAGCACACCGCCTTAGTGATACTGGGGTTACGGTAAACTGCTTACATCCGGGATTAGTCAATACCCGATTTGCTTATGACCGCGAATTGGAAAAGCCCAACTGGATGATGAAGCTAATGAAACCTTTCACGATACAGCCCTCACAAGGAGCAGAAACATCAGTGTATCTGGCTGCATCTCCTGAGGTAGAAGGGATTACGGGTAAATATTTTGCTAAGAGGAAAGAAAAGGCTTCATCAAGGGCTTCATACGATTTGGTGGTTGCCGAAAAGCTTTGGAATTTAAGCATCGTCCTTACAGGCTTATAGAGTAGGCAACATTATAGGCTTGCCAACTCTTTTTGAAAATTTTGGTGCAAATTCTGCACAATTTCATGATTCACGGTATAATAATTAGCTAATTTAAGGTCCTGATAAAAACAAGGATCATGAAAATTAAATTACTGATTATCTGCATTTTTAGTATATTTTCCCTAAAAACTACTGCTCAGATTACCCCAGCCGGTCAAGTCCTGGAAGGCCTTTCCATGCCAAGTGCGACTCTTGGTTATGCGGTAAATTACGCAATTTACCTTCCACCGGATTACAAAGAAAGTACACGTTTCTATCCGGTGGTATACCTGCTTCACGGTTATACTGATAATGAAACAGGTTGGATCCAGTTCGGTGAGGTAAACATGGCTGCTGACCGGGCCATAGCATCCAGAGAGATCCCGTCGATGATAATTGTTATGCCAGATGCGAAAGCAACCTGGTATATGAACAATGCCGATGGGTCCCAAAAATTTGAAGATATGTTCGTTCAGGAATTTATCCCCTATATAGATAAGACCTACCGGACCCGGGCAAAAAAGGAGTTTAGGGGCGTTTCCGGATTGTCAATGGGAGGGTTTGGATCACTACTTTATTCTTTAAAACATCCTGATCTTTTTGCTGCTTGTGCTGCCTTTAGTGCAGCGGTATGGACAGAAGAGGAGGTAAAAGCGATGCCCACAACCAGCCGCGATGGCTTATTCGAGAAGCTTTTCGGTTTAACAAAGGAAAAAACCCTGCTCACCCCTCATTATAGGGCCAACAGCATCATTGATCTGGCGGGATCACTACCAAAAGAACAAATAGAGAAGGTCAGGTTTTATATTGATTGCGGTGATGATGATTTTCTATATAAAGGAAACGCTGCTTTGCATGTTCTTTTGAGGGACCGGCAAATCAAGCACGAATTCAGGGTTCGCGATGGAGGCCACACCTGGGTTTACTGGAGAACCGGAATTGTTGACGGTTTAAAATTTATTGGCGAAAGTTTTCACAGATGATGACCTGGTAACTAATACATGAGGTAACAGGGGAAGCGTAATTTACTTGTTGGGTAAAAGAAAAAAAAGAATCGTAAACTATAAATCTAAAATGAATAACATTTCTGTATGCGGGCTGAATTGCTCGGACTGCGAATTTTATAAAAAAACTTGCGACGGTTGTTACGCAGTGCAAGGCAGTACTTTTTGGGCAAATGAATCGATGCCGAACAAAGTTTGTCCATTGTTTCAATGTGCCTTTAACGAACGCGGATATGAAAGCTGCGGAGATTGCGAGGAGCTCCCATGTGCACTTTTTCTCCAGATGAAAGACCCGGCATTATCAGACGAGGAGCATGAGAAGATGATAAAGGTGAGGGTGGAGAGATTGAAGTCGTGAAGAACGTGTAGAACGTGAAGAACGTAAAGAGCGTGAAGAGAGTGAAGAGCGTGAAGAACGTGTAGAACGGGAAGGATTTGGTGGGAGTGAGGGGGTTTGGATGAAGGGGGTGGCTTTTAGCTAGGTTTATTGGGTTGATTGAAAGTTATATACCCTTGAAAACAATAGTTTGTTTTTTGTTTGTCATTTGCTGGTTGTTCATTGGCTGTAAAAAGGAGGAACCGGTAATTCCCTTGTGCAATCCTGAAAAGTTTTTCCCATTAAAAAAAGGCAATTATTGGATTTTGCAGAATTACACGGTCTTTGATAATGGCACTATTGGAGACGGGGAAATCGATAGCTTGTACATTTCATCGGACACATTGATGCTTGGCTATCAGTTCTTTCACCTCAAAGGCACCTTTCACCGAAAACCAATCAGTCATTTTTTAACAGCAACCAATGGGCAGATTGTCAGTGCTGACCATTATGTCTTTTACGAATGCCCAAGATTATTCGATTCAAAAAAACTGTATCCCGTGATGGGGTTCGACTTTCCCGCAATCATTAACACTACTCGAAAAGATACCCTGATAAGAGTGGCAGCCGGAGATTTTGAACCGGTTATGTTATTTGAATCGCACAGTATGTTAGAAGACTCGATCTGGATAGTTACTTATAAAGCTTATTATTCAAAACATGTTGGTTTGGTGAAATTTAGCTCCCGCTGTGTTGGATGCAGCTACGAGAATTTCTCCGACCTTGTTCGATATCATGTTGAGAATTAAGCAAGGAACTTTACCGCCCGGCTGAACACCTGGTGAAAAGCCTGATCAACCTGCGAGCGTAGTGCTGGATTGCCTGTTGGAAAAGGATTTTCATGTGAATAGGGATATGGAAAATCAAGGATGGTCATTGGAATCTTATTCCTTTTCTTGCTACTCCCCCAAAGAGTTTGGAGAATTGATCGGGCCGGAATAACCTGATCCTTGGATAATCCGACAGCAGAAATCTGATTCCGCAGGCGATGAAAAGCAAACTCCCGGAGTGCCTGAAACCGCTCCAAACTGAGCATCGATACAAATGCAGACCATAAAGTATTAAAGGAACTCAAGTGTTCGATATTAATTTTGTGCCTCACGGCGTTTGGATCATGACGAATAAAAGCGTCACCTAAACGATCAAAAGCTTTTGCGTCCATAATATATCGGGATATTCCCTGCATTTGTTCAAACGAACTTCCTCCTAAAAAGAGAAAACTCTTTGAGTCAGAAAACAGTTCATCAGGGTTGGCTATCAGCAGCACTTCCAGAAGGAATGCTCCAACTGAATACGCAAAAAAATCGACAGTTGCTTCTTTACAAAACAAATGATGATTGCCAGAGCGGATCATCTGAGTTAATGAAATCAGGTCATAACAACTCTGGAGCCCTGAAGTACAAAACCATTCGGGATGGATATCCAATCGTGTGCTCAGCGCTGCATTTATTGGAGTAGCAATCTCATTACCTGACGTTTGCTGTACCCGTTGATGAGCTACTTCTTGCATAAGACGCGGATCGCTCCAAAAGCCAGGGGACCGGTTGACATGGAAAGCCATTGGAAACAGGATGACCGCTTTTTCGGTTTTTTCACTTAAGAACTGTGCCCAGTATAGATATTTCTGCCAGTTTCTTTCATTCAAGCCATGCAACAAAATAATGGCACCCTTGGCTACATCGTTTCCTCCCGGCATAAACACCGGATAGGTAAAATGATAGTTCCCTTCGAATGACCGGAGCAACAGATCGGAGTGATCAGTGGTGGAATCCTGATTTGGGCTGACATTAGCTGGTTCAGGTTTGATCACTGACTGAAAATCACAATTAACGATCCTTGATGTAGAGCCTGGTATTGATATATCGCGGGTGCGGAAGTCAAATCGCGATTTAAGTAACATCTGATTCCCAAAATAGTCCATGGTGGTTTAATTCTTTCTGCAAATTTACAGTGCTCCATAAGCCTTAACAACAGACAGGTGCCCAACAGGCTTTTAGGGTGATAAAAACCGGTGTTTTGGGATGAAAACCTGAATACAGGGACAAAATCAATTACAACTTTGATTATTATTGCAGAATGAATTGGAGCCGTCTAATACCTGACTTTTTTGTAAAACCCCGTAATACGGTGATACAGATCATATTCACCTCAGTATTTGCCTACTCCTTCATTCTGATCTATCATCCGTTCGGTTCTCAAAGTTGGTTTGATGTAAACACGGGGCAATTTGCCTTTTATGTAGGATTTGTTGTAGTGCTTGGCATGGTGGTGGTCATTATCAGCCGTGTGATTATGACGCAGATAAGGAAAAGGTGGCCGATAACTATTGCGGGATATGCTTTAATGATCGCGCTTGAGGTACTGGCAATGACCGGTTTTTATATGATGATCCAGAAGGTTTTCCTAAAAGATCAACGTTTTTGGTTTGAAGTGTATTACACGGCCATATTAAATGCCACGCTGATTCTGCTAATTCCTTACCTGATAAGTTTACTTTACTTTGCCTGGCTGGATAAAAAGCAACATATTGAAAAACTGCTTGTTGAAAATCGATTAATTGGTAAACAGCCGGAAATAGAGCTCTCGCGGTTTGTGAATTTTTCAGATGAAAATGGTGAAATAAAGCTTTCGATTCAGCTCGATGACTTGCTCTACCTGGAGTCCAATGAAAACTATGTCACGATTCACTATCTCGATCGTACACAAGCTGGCAGAATGCTTTTGCGCAATAGTTTAAAGCGTTTGGAGGAGCAACTATCCGGATACCCGATCGTACGTTGTCATCGTTCCTATATGGTTAATCTTAATCGTGTTAAGTTAGCAAAACGAACCAAAACCGGCATGATCCTAGAACTTACCACACCTGTCGCAATCCGTATACCTGTATCGGAAACTTACAAAAATGAGATTGATAAAGTTTTGAAAATCTAAAGGAAGAGCATCAATCCCGCCGGAAAACATTAGTATCCCAGGATTCCATCCATTTCAGAACAGGGAGTTTATTTTCCCAAAGTATCGGCAGCCACACATATCTTCCATCGATAGCGTTTTCAGGGTTCCAGCGATCTGCCATAAAGATAAAGGCTCCTGGCTGGCCGGTAAGTGGCAGAATGAAGGTGCTTTGAGAATTAAAAGTGACTTTGGTTTCTGATTCAGCGCCCTTACATGGATTTCCGTATTCGACCCAAGGTCCCCATATAGATTCACCCACAGCCACAGTTGCCGCATTTGGCGCCCAACCCGTGCAACCGGAGGTTATCAGGTAGTATTTGCCTTGATACTTAACCATAGCAGGGGCCTCGCGGAATCGTCCGGACAGAATTTTAATAAACCTACCGGATGGGTTAAGATAATCATCTCTCAGCTGGGAGATAATTAAGGTTGCATTATCCTCTGAAGCATAGATGTGATAGGCCCTTCCATCATCATCCAGGAAAAGTGTCATATCGCGTGCCATTTCCCCATTGGGCCGCATGCTTTCAACATACTGGTAGGGGCCGGTAACTTTGTCAGCTATGGCAACACCGCTACGTGCAGCTTTATATCCCTGTCCTTTTAGCTCAAGGTGAAACCACATCACGTATTTACCAGATTGGCGATTAAATAGAACCTTTGGGCGTTCCAGAATACAACCCGCAGTTATATCGCTGGCCGGATCATCTGAAACTTTCAGCGCAATCCCCTCATCCTTCCAATTGTACAGATCAGTTGATGAATAACAATGAACTCCAACCCAGGCATTATTGCCCTTTGTTCCCTCCAATTTATGCTCGCCAAACCACCAATACTTTCCGTTGTCAAATAAGATTCCACCACCGTGCGCATTAATCATAACGCCATTGTTGTCGAGCCAGGGCTTACCAGGGTAAAAAGCAGCGGCTCCTTTTTCAGTATCCGTTAATTTGGGACCCGTGGAAATAGATTGAGGAGCCAGGCGTATCAGTATTACCCCATGTGAAGGTACCACTGAGGAAAAGGTACCGTTGAATACTCCCAGGTCCTTTTGCCGCCATAAGTCACGCACAGTTACTAACCCTTTGATACCCATTTTTTTCAAATCGAGCTGATATTCTTTTGATTCTTCGCCAAGATTGAATATTCCTATCGCACTGCTGCTGTCGGCTAACAATTTTGACCATACCTGAAAATCACCATCGGTAATATTAAGAGCAGCCTGTTTACCAAGAGCATCCTGATTCACCGCCAGTACCTCATCATTGGTTATGAGGTTCAAAGTGAAGTCATCGAGACGGGTGAGGTCGCAGCCCAGCAACAGGGGAGCAGCCAATAGACTCCAAAGGCTGATATGTGTATATTGTTCATCTGGCGTAAGTTTACTTTTGTGGAGGCTCGGCCCCCAGCCAACCCAGCCAACCACCAGCATATCAGGATCGTTCCAGTGACCGGGAGCTGCAAAAGGGGATTGTACGGTTTGTGAGAAGCCGCATTGTTTAACAGATTCCCAGCTGTCGTTGATATCTTCGGTGGTCCGCCAGAGGTTTCCGCCTACCTCGGCACCCCACCTCCATACCTCCCCCATCCCATATTGGCAGAGGCTAAAAACAATATCTCGGTTTGATCTTTTCAGAGCATCCCTCATGATCAGATAGGGTTTAATGAGTTCAGGCTTTTCAGTATTTTTTGCGATCTGATCATAGGAACACCAATCGTATTTCAGATAATCGACTCCCCAGGCACCATAACTCTCGGCATCCTGGTTCTCAAACAGATAGCTTGCAGCGTACTTTCCGCATGTGAGTGGCCCTGGTGAACTGTATACTCCAAACTTGAGCCCCAATGCATGAATACTATCGCCCAATGCCTTCATATTCGGAAACTTCGAATTTGGCAGAATATACCCCCATGGATCTCTTTTAGGTTCTTCGGACTGAAATTTCTGCCAGCCATCATCAATATTTATAAAGGAATAGCCATGATTGGCGAGGCCCTTTTCCTTAAAAACACGGGCACTTGCAATAACTTTTTCCTGGTCAACTGCTGTACCCCAGCAATTCCAGCTGTTCCAGCCCATGGGTGGAGTCAAAGCAATCCGGTCACCAATCACGATGCGAAATTCCTTTCGCTCCTCGCCCAGCATATTCCTCACGATAAGCATAACCCGGTATTCTCCGGCAACATTAACCCTGCCAGTAATGATCCCGGTTTTCGGATCCAGACTCAAGCCGGTTGGCAAACCCTCAGATGCAAAATAAACCGGACGCTTGCCGGTAACCGGAATGGTGAAAAGAAAGGGTTTACCCGGACTCGCTCCATATATGGCAGGCCCGTTGATTCTGGGAGTTTCCGGCGCTTTTGGAGTCAGCAGATAAGGATACTCATCACCGGAGCTAAACTTACCTTTAACCTGATCATAAACAAACTCATAAATCACTCTATTGGGCCCGGTTGGCTCTGGGATGGAATAGGTGAATTCTTTGAGTGATGTAGGTGGGATTGCTACTTTTTCTTTTAGGATTATAGAAATTTTACGGGTTAATTTATCAGTAATTGAGATAGTTAACCGACCGGTAATAGGAGATTTTGAATAGAAATTTTGCAGTACCACTTTTTTACGGATCGAACCGTCCGATTTTTCCGGTGCATTCTGGTTATCGATCCTGAAGTAATCAGTCAGTTTTTTCATTCGAATAGAAAGATCTCCCGCATAAATTCCACCCATTCCACCTTCGTCAAAAACGCGGATTGCAATAATGTTTTCCTGATCCCATTTGATTCGTGGATCGTTGACCGATAAAACATAATTACGCTGAACATCGTACGTAGCAGTGGGTGCCTTTATAAAACCCGGATCGGGTTGAGTGCCCTGGCCCACTGTGTTGCCGTTCATTCCAAGCAATTGTCCGTTCAAAAACGACTGATCGAAGTTATTAATCTTGCCCAAAGCAAACTGAAGACTATCAAGAAGATATGCTCTGATTTTGAGTGATGAAGGGATTACCACTTTAGTGATGTACCAGGCATACCCGTCATATACATCGAATCCCTGCAATTCCCAGTTTTTATCCATTGCCATGGTTTTCCAACCTGTATGATCAAACCCGGGCTTCAGACATACCGACTGATCTCCAGTAGAAAATTTCCATCCGCCGGCAAGGGAAACAGAGGGTTCATTCTGAGCAAATAGGCTGACGGTAATAAGGATTGCAGCAAGGGTAATAGATAACCTGATCATGTTTATTGAAATTTTTACAAATTTATCAAACTATCGAACAAACCAGCTAAGTGGCTATCTTTGCCGGATGGGCATTACAAAAATTAAATTTGGTGACCAAAAACCTTAGAGCATGAGCAATCTACTTTTAGGAATATTTACCGTTTCCTTTTGTTCAATTGGCTATTTTTATTCGTGGCGCCATCATACGAAGGATAATTACAAAATTGCCGTTCTGCTGCTTGTTCTGTGTGGATTTGCCCTTCGCATGTACATTTCATGCGACTTTTTCCTTCACTCCTGGGATGAACGCTATCATGCCCTGGTTGCAAAGAATCTCATTCAACATCCGCTGATTCCAACACTTTACGACAACCCAATACTGCCATACGACTATAAAAGCTGGATTACCAATCACATATGGGTTCATAAACAACCATTACCTTTATGGACGATGGCAGCCAGTTTATCGTTATTTGGAATCAACGAAATTGCTTTAAGGCTGCCATCTATCATCTTAACCACCATTGGAATCTGGCTTACCTTTTCGATCGGCAGTTACTTGTTCAACAAAAAAGTTGGATACCTGGCCGCCTTCTTATACTCGATTAACGGTTTGATCATTGAATTAACCGGAGGCAGGGTGCCAACGGACCATATCGATACATTCTTTTTGTTTTTTGTTGAGCTGGCTGTATTTTTTACCATTTTATTCGCTCAAAAAAAGAAATTCATTTATAATATTCTTACAGGGATAAGCCTGGGTGCCGCAATACTTTCGAAATGGCTTCCCGCACTCATTATTCTTCCAATCTGGTTGTTAATTATATATGAATCGGGTAATTTCAAAATCAAAGAAATCATCTTCCATTTTATTATAATGATGCTCGTGGGAGCTGCTGTATTTATTCCATGGCAACTTTATATTTACCGGGTCTTTCCGGTGGAAGCGAGCTGGGAGTCAGGGTTTAACATGAATCACATCACGCAGGTTCTTGAAAATCAAACAGGACCGCCTTATTATTTCATCAATAAAATCAGGATAAACTATGGGGAGTTGATCTATCTGCCGATGCTATGGTTCTTCTGGAAAACAATTATCAATTTAAAAGATTACAAAAGAGTTGCTATTTGCATTTGGTTTTTGTTGCCATTTCTTTTCTTTTCATTTGTAAAAACGAAAATGCAAGCTTATCTGCTTTTTACCTCTCCTACGATTTTTATGATCACTGCTGATTTCTTTTTTATGCTTTCTGATTACAAAAGGGATCACAAACCAAAATGGGTGTACAATTTAATTTTGTTATTATTAATATGTTTACCAATCAGATACACCATTGAGCGAGTTAAGCCATTTGAAAAAATAGATCGAAATCCATTGTGGGCTATTGAATTAAGAAAGTTAAATAAACAGAATTTTGAAAAGGGGATATTGTTTAATTACGATAAACCAATAGAAGCAATGTTTTACACCGATCTGACCGTTTACTCCTATATACCGGACAAAAAAACAATAGCAGAATTAATCGATAAAGGATATAAAATTCTTATTAACGATAATGGTAATTTGCCTGAAGAAATAAAAACAAATATTAATATTCAAAAATGGACATTCTCGTATTAATCGGCATTTCCGTTGGGCTCTCGATGGATGCGTTGGCTGTTTCCGTAGCTAATGGAATAATGATCAAGAAGTTGCATGTCCGGCATGCTTTTAGGATAGCTTTTTCATTTGGATTTTTCCAAGCCATTATGCCGTTGATCGGTTGGGCAGCAGGAATCACTTTCAGCACCTATATAAAAGAAATTGATCATTGGATAGCCTTTGGTTTGCTCGTATTAGTTGGCAGCCGGATGATATGGGAAAGTTTTACCAGTTCGAATAAAGATGAAGCTGCAAAAAATTGTTTACACTTCCCTACCCTGCTGATCCTATCCATTGCAACCAGCATTGATGCACTTGCAGTGGGAGTCAGTTTTGCGTTTTTAGATATGACCATTTGGTTTCCCATTCTTCTGATCGGACTCATTACTTTTGTTATCTGCTTCATCGGGGTTATTCTGGGCAACAAGCTTGGACCCTTATTTGGCAACAAACTGGGCATTATTGGAGGCTTGGTGCTGATTGGCATCGGCCTGAATATCTTAATCGAGCATTTACTTAATCAATAGACTAACAAAAAGGTTTCTTCTCACCAGTAAATAATAATAAACACATTTCATTATGAACCCATTCTTAATGCATCCCCGCGAGCAGATTACAGAAATAATCAGCCGAATTTACCATGGAGGAATGACTACCACATCAGGAGGAAACATATCGATCAGGGATGAAAATGGCGATGTTTGGGTAACGCCATCTGCCATTGATAAAGGGTCGTTACGGCCATCGGACATTCTGTGTGTTCATCCCGACGGTTCGGTGTCCGGCCCGCACAAACCATCATCGGAATTACCGTTTCACCTGGCGATTTATAAGGTACGGCCCGATTTGAAAGCCATTGTTCACGCGCATCCGCCTGCGTTGGTTTCATTCAGTATTGTGCGGGATTTCCCCAATACCAATGTAATCCCTCAGGCCAGGCAGGTGTGCGGCCCGATCGGTTATGCAAAATATGAGTTACCAGGATCTCAGGCTTTGGGCGACAAAATTGCTGAAGAATTTATCAAAGGATTTAACGCGGTTATACTCGAAAACCATGGAACCGTTGTTGGCGGGATTAATCTGCAGGACGCATTTGAAAGGTTTGAAACGTTTGAATTTGTAGCCAGGATAATCATTAATGCCCGAATGATTGGCACTCCTAACTACCTTAGTGAGGACCAGTTATTGGCTTTTGAGGCACAGTATGGAGAATCTGTACCTGAAATGCCGGCTGTTGAACATCCATCGGATGAGCGGGAGTTACGAACAGAGATATGCCGTATTGTGCGACGGGCCTGCGATCAGGGGCTGATGATCAGTACCTACGGAACCGTTTCCACCCGGTGGCGGGGGGAAGACTTTCTGATTACGCCGCGCAATTTCTCGCGCTGGGATATTGAGCCTTCGGATGTAGTTCAAATACGTCATGGCCAATGCGAACCCGGCAAAACCCCGAGCAGGTCGATCCTCATTCATCAGGAGATTTATCGCCGCAACCCATCTGTTAAAGCAATTATTTTTACCCAGGCTCCATATTCAATGGCATTCGGGGTTACCGGACAAAGTTTTGATAACCGTACGATCCCGGAAAGCTGGATTCTGCTTCAGGATGTCCCTCTGTTACCTTTCGGCGCCCATTTTGCAGGTCAGGAAAGAATCAGTCAATCGCTTCGTTCCGATCACCCGGTTTTAATTATCCAAAATGATAGCATTCTGGTTACCGGAAACAGCTTGCTTCATGCTTTTGACCGGCTTGAGGTAGCCGAGTTCAGTGCGAGATCCCTGATTCAAAGCATTCCACTGGGTACGATGAAGCCGATCGATGAATTCCAGATTGAAGAATTGAGAAAAAAATTCCTTCCAGATTAACTTAAAAAGCGGAAATATTTACTGGAAATTAACTTATGATTTCAGGTATAATAAAATAATTTGCAAATTATCAGATCGTTGGTGGAAACCTAAATAAAACTAGTTACCTTTGCACCGGTTTTAAATTAAATTGTATTATGAAAATTTATGTAGGAAGTCTGCCTTACCGCGTTAGCGGAGACGACTTAAAAGGGATCTTTGAAGAGTATGGCGAAGTTAGCTCGTCCACGGTTATTTCTGACAAATACACCGGAAGAAGCAAAGGGTTTGGATTTGTTGAAATGACAAACGAACCTGAAGGAAAAAATGCAATCGAACAACTGAACGGCGCCGAAATCGAAGGTCGTACCATTGTTGTAAACGAAGCAATCGAAAAACAGGACAATTTCAAGAAACGTGATAGTGGTGCACCACGCCGGGATAACTTCCGGAAGAGTTACTAGTGTCTGGAAGCACGTCGTGTTAAGTTTATTTCGAACAGCCCCGCCCCAACGCGGGGTTGTTTGTTTAAAAAACGTGAAGAACGTGAAGAACGTAAAGAACGTGAAGAATCGTGAAGAATTGTAAAGATAGTTGGCTATGAGATTTTTGGTGTGTCCGCAGTGTGGGATCATACGGTTTATGGTTAAGAATGACCGGGGGGAAAGCGTGGTAGTGCAGGTTACCCGTGATTTTGAAATTATACCCGTGAATCAGGATGAAAGCCTCGATGGTTTTAACCTGGATTACCTTTTTTGTTTAGGATGTTCCTGGAAAGGGAGCAAAAAAAAGCTGGTTAGATTTTTATAGATAATAAAATGTGATAAAGTTGGCTTACAGATGTAAAAGCGTTCCATTTCGTATATTTATCGGATAAACTTAGGCGGTTCTCAGATGAAGAAGTTTCTGATATTCATTGGGGTGCTGGTTATCTTAACCGGGGGTACCATCGGGATGTATTATCTCCTGAGGCAAGTTCCTGAGCCGGAAGAGGCTATGGATCAATCCAAAGGTACCGCAATTGTAATTACCGGGGCAGCTGCAAGAATACCACAAGAGGCCGCTTTACTTGAACAATTGTATTACTCAGGTGAGCTCCGGGATCTTGTTTTCATCTCCGGGGTAAGTTCCGGCGCCCTGAACGCGGTGATTTTAAATGCTATTCTCGAAAGGACATATACCTGGAAAAGGTACAGGAATCTGCTTTACTCGTTGAAAAATCAAAGCATTTTCTATTCAGAGCGCAAACCCATGCCGGTGAATACTGATCCTTTGCGCAAGCTTTTAACCGCCGTTCTTCATGATACCCTTGGTTATTTTAAACTCAAGGATTTGCCCTACCCCACCTCACTTTCCACGGTTAGCCTGAATATTAAATCGTGGCCGGACCAAACTTTCCGGTTATCGAATCGGAAAATAAATACAGAAAGTGACCCGGAGCTGGACCTGGTGGAAGTGTTGATGGCATCAACCGCTTTTCCGCTGGCTTTCCCGCCTGTCAGGATCAGCAAGAACAGCACACTTCCGCGTGGAAGGTTCATTGACGGTGCCACAACAGCCGATTATATTCCTTATCGGGCAGTGTTGGAATTTGAAAAATTTTCTCGACACAATGTCAATCGGATGATTATTGTTAGTCGCAAGCTCGATACTGAGGAAGGACTCAGGGCTGAGCTTTTTAACATGGGGATCAACCGTCTTGATATGGCAGATAAATTAGGGATTGCATTTGAAGATCTTGCTCAGCGGGCATTTTTTAAAGGCCTGGAATCGTTGATCAAAGAAGCTCCGGTACTCTCTCAAAAAACATTGGTTTATTTACCTGCCATAACTGGTGAATACCCGCTATTCGATTTCAACAATCTGAAAGAGCAGTATTTAGCATCGCGTGAGTGGGCCCGTACGCACAAGCCGATCCCTTTGGATGTTTTTTTAAAGGAAGGAATTTCAATATACGATTAACAGTATAATATGGATACTCCGAAATCAGTCCACCTAAAGGATCAAATCAAAAAAGTGATCCTTGGTGATTATGCACGGATCATGGAAACCAGGGAAAGTACATTAGGTAAGTTTATACTGATAGCGGTTGGGATTGAATTTTTAGGAGCCTGTCTCGACCGGCAGCACTTAAATGCGACCGGAAGAAGTGAGAAGCGTTTTAACACAGCTATCAGGGAGCTCTTTCCGAAAAAGTATCACCATTTCTCCCGCCAGGAATCGATCCCGAATCTTTTTGTTGATTTCCGCTGTCCGGTCATTCATCAATTCAGGCCGGGAAAATCAGTAATTCTCTATTCCATCGAAGATATTGGCAAGCAAAGCCATTTACTTTACCATGCAGGAGGCTCTCTGATCCTGGTAGCGGAAGAGTTTTATAAAGATCTTGCAGGGGCCGGGGTTGAAATGATTAAGAGGATTGAATCTACCGGTTAAACCGCTATTTCCCGTATTATTTTCAAGCAACGGTCGATTTCCGCGATGCTGTTATAAATGTGAGTTGAATGACGCAACCCATGAATATCGCTTGAAGAACGGGGTCTTAATTTATCGCGGTTCCACATCAGCTCCTGCAGTTTTGGACCGGTCCATCCATCAACATTGTACACCGTGATACCGGCGCACATGTTCTCGTCTGAGGGAGAATACATTTTTACTTTAGGCAATTTCCGAAGTTCATCGCGAAGATATTTGCCAAGGAATTTTATTCTCGCCAGTATCTTGTCCTGGCCAATCTCATTGGTAAAATCCAGTGCCGCTTCCAGTCCGTGGAGCAAGGTAAGACTGCCGGTTCCGCGCTGGGTAAAGCGGAATCCCTCATCTACATGATTGTCCCACTGTGAGCTCGCAATGGTTGTTGAGATCTCCGGTGCGCGATCCTTGCGGATAAACAGGAATCCGTTCCCACTGGGTGCCAGCACCCACTTATGGAAACAACCCACATATGCATCGCAGCCAATGTCATGAATATCTAGTGGAATCATACCAAATGCCTGAGCTCCGTCGATTACCGTAAATATCCCTCTTTTCCGCGCTTCGGCGCAGATTTCTTTAACCGGCAAAATGGCTCCGCTGCCGGAAATCACGTGCGACAATACCAGTACCTTGGTCTTCTTTGTAAATGAGTTCACTACAATATCAGCAAACACCTGTTGAGGGGAGTGTGCCGGTTTCGATATTTTCATCTCCCGGTAAATAATTCCATCCCTTTTCTCGCGCGCTTGCCATGAACTTTTGCCGCCGGGATGCTCCTGATCGCTGGTTATCACCTCATCACCTTTTGATAGCTGAAGGCCCATGCAAACAAAGCTCATTGCCATGGTAACGTTTTCAGTGAGCGACAGTTCACTCATATCGACATTCATCAGTTTTGCCGCTTTGGTACGAATACCTTCGTACGGAAAATATCCCGACATCATATCCCCGTCGGCAACATAATCCCACTCGGCCAGGTTTGAAGCTGCAACATGCAGGTGCTCAGTCATCCGCGCCACTACCACCCGGGGCATGGCACCCATGGTACCGGTATTGAAGAACACCTCGTCCTTGCGGAGCATGAACTGATCGCGAATGCGGGACCAAAAATCAGGATCATCGGCATCCGGAACCGGCGGAATGTCGAATTCCTTGCGTAGTTCATTCATGCTGCTTAGTGGAGCTGCCCATCCGGTTTGGCTCAACATCGGCAGTGCTAAGGCCGATAAAGCCACGGTTTTCATCATTTCGCGCCTGGTTGTCATCGGAGATTTCTTTTGTTTAATAATGGGCAAAAAGTACGAAAAATCGGGTGATTTAAAAGGGGTGTCAAGTTTTCTTATATTTGGATGAAGAAAATAATGAAATAACATGAATCGCATTATTTACCTGTGTGTGATTGTTGCCTGGATGACAGGTTGCCGGAAGGATCACGGTTTCGATAATAGCGGGACCATTTTTGGTTTTGATTACCGTAAGTGCATGTGTTGTGGTGGATGGTTCATCAAAATCGATCAGGACACATTGAGGTTCGACCGGTTGCCGGAAGGTTGCACGGTGGATTTGAATGATCCGGTTTTTCCTGTTGAAGTATACCTGGACTGGCAGCCTAAAGACCCAAAATGCCTTGGAGATGAAATAATTATAACCCGAATGGAATTAAAAAAATGAAAAGAATTTTTACGATTATCCTAGTATTAAGCACATTAATTGGTTCCGATTTTGCCCAGGAGCGAAAACCGAATCCCAGGTTGGAACAGATCATTTTTGTATTTAAAACCCATTTCGACATTGGGTATACCGATTTGGCGGAGCGCATTGTTCAGAAGTACAGCACATCGATGATTAATGAAACTTTAAAAACGCTCGATGAATCCAAATCCATGCCGGCCGATAATCAGTTCCGTTGGACGGTTCCAGGTTGGCCAATGAAGGAGATTCTCGAAAACAGAACGGGGGAATCAAAAAAAGTTATTGATGATGCCATACGGGAGGGCCGGTTTGTGGTTCATGCCTTGCCTTTCACCTTTGAAACCGAGGCAGGCACTCCGGAGGCCTTAACCAGGAGTATGCAGTTTTCATCCAGGATTGCGCGCGACCATGGATTGGAACTTCCCCGGGATGCCAAGCTGACTGATGTTCCCAGCCATTCCTGGTTTTTACCTACGCTGCTAAAAAATGCAGGAGTAGATTTTCTTCAGATCGGTTGTAATTCTGCATCCAGCTCTCCCAAAGTTCCGGTTCTGTTTTGGTGGGAAGGGCCCGATCAGTCGAGGTTGATGACCTTGTATTGGGAAGCTTACTATGGCACTGATATTATCCCGGCTGATGATTGGCCTTTTAAAACCTGGATCGCCATAATACACACCAATGATAACGTAGGTGCACCACCGATAGAGGAAGTAAAGAAAACGCTGGAGGCTGCGCGAAAACTTGCACCCAATGCTAAACTGACCATCGGAAGGATGTCGGATTTTTACGATGCAATCATGAAAGAGAAACCGGTTCTTCCGGTAATCAAAGGGGATATGCCTGACACGTGGATTCATGGTTACATGTCGATGCCTGAAGAAGTTAAAGCTGCAGGAAAGGTTAAATCCGATGCCATCGGGTTAGAGATTCTCAGCACTGAACTTGAGATGTGGGGAGGAACCCCGAATGATGCAACCGGTAAGATCAAAGATATTTACGAGCAAAGCCTGCTGTTTGATGAACACACATTTGGGCTGGCCATGTCGCACGGGGCATCGGGCTACTGGTGCTATGGCGATGAGTTCAAGCGGTTAAGATCAGACGGAATATTTGACAAAATTGAGCTTTCGTGGAAGGAAAAGGGGTTGCATGTGCTGGAGGCTGAGGTCCTGGATCAGGGCACATTTTCCAGAAAAATGGAGGAATTGACTGCCTCGGTGGGGGTTGAAGGTACCCGTGTGATTGTGTACAATCCGCTGCCCTGGAAACGCACCGGGTGGATCACACTGAAGCATCATTCCGGTTGGTTTCCGGCTAAAGCATTGAAGGATAGCGAAACAGGAAAAATCATCCCGATCAGCAATGAAGGCAACATCATTACTTTTATGGCTGAAGATGTTCCATCGCTGGGTTATAAAACATATACTACGGCCCAGCCAATAGCTGATAATTCTAAAGAAGTGCTGAAGGCTACCGATCAGGGGAGTGTGCTTTTGGAAAACGAGTTTGTGCGGATCGGCATAGATAAAAAAACCGGCAATATTATTTCACTGGTCAATAAAAAGACTGGACGCGAATTTGCCAAAACCGGCACAGGCTATGGCATGGGTGAGTATTTGTATGAGCGGTTTGGTAAAGAGAATACTGATCAGTACGCTAAAGATTACATAAAAGGCGGTTGGGATTGGGCACCGGCCGAGTTGGGGCGGATCAATCTGAGCGATGATCCATATCGTTCATCCACCGGCGCTGAGCCTAAAGTTCAGATAGAGAAAACCGGACAGTCAGTATCGGCCTATTTTTCTTACCAACAAAGTAAAAGCATGCCTCATGATTACAGTATCCGGTACCGTTTGGTTGCAGGATTGCCCTATCTGGAGGTTAACTGGGCGATAAACAGCAAACCGGCGGATTCATGGCCGGAAGGAGGCTGGCTATGCTTTCCCCTTAACATAGATAATCCAAAATTCCTTTTGGGCAGAACCGGGGCCATTTCCAATCCCGCAGTTGATTTCGTAAAGGGCTCAAATTTCGACTATTGTTTTGTACAGGAGGGAATAGCAATCCTTGACAAGAACAATCAGGGAATTGGCCTCTACTCGCCCGATTTACCCGGAATCAGCCTGGACAGGCCCGGATTATGGAAATACAGTAAAAACTTTATGCCGGAGCGGTCAAATGTATTTTTCAATTTGTACAATAATCAATGGAGCACCAACTTCACCGAGTGGATTGAAGGATCCTGGAATGCACGCGTATTTATGTGGTTCATTGATGATTATGAAAATGAAAAATCGCTAATCACTCCTGCCCTTGAGCAAAGGCATCCACTGGTTGCCACGGTAGGCAGTGGAAGGGGGGGATCACTGCCTGCTGTTCAAACGGGAGTTACTCTTTCAGCTAAAGGGTTGTTGATTACCGCTTTTGGACCCAACCCTGATGGCACAGGTACGATACTGAGATTGTGGGAAAAGGCCGGAAAAGGAGGCAAACTAATTATTACCCTGCCTGCCGGAACCCACTTCAAATCGGCCCAACCCTGCAACCTTCGGGGAGCTTTTACGGGAGCTCCTATCCTGTTATCAGCGAATAAAATTGAAATAAACTATCATTCCTATCAACCCATATCCTTAATCCTAAATTAATCCAGAGCATGAAAAATTATGTTTATTTATTTGTTTTTCTGTTGATTACAGCTTGTACCTCTGTAAAAAACGATCCTAATAAAGAAGATTGGATCCAGTTGTTTAACGGCAAAGATCTTACTGGTTGGGATATCAAAATTGCAGGATCGGCCTTAAACGAGAATTTTAATAACACTTTCAGGGTAAAGGATGGCGTGTTGACTGCGAGTTATGATCAGTATCAAAAATTTAACGGGGAATATGGGCACATTTTCTATAAGGACAAGTTTTCCTATTACAAAATTCGTGTTCAGTATAGGTTTGTGGGGCAGCAAACACCTGGTGGTGCAGGATGGGCTTTCCGCAATTCAGGGATCATGCTGCATGGCCAATCGGCTGCCAGTATGACCAAAGATCAGTCGTTCCCTACTTCCATCGAGTTTCAGCTTTTGGGCGGATCGGGCGAAGGTGAGCGTCCAACGGGAAATCTTTGCACTCCGGGGACCAATGTTGTGATGAAGGACTCACTTTTTACACCTCACTGCATAAATTCCTCCTCGAAAACCTTTAATGGTGATCAATGGGTTGAAGCTGAGGCCGTTGTATTGGGCGATTCCGCAATCACCCACCTCATTAACGGCGATACCGTACTTTCTTACACCAAGCCGCAGCTGGACGAAAGGGAAGCAACTTACCCGGAAATGTTTACTCATTTTGGAAGCAAAATGCTAAAAGAAGGATCCATTTCACTCCAGGGAGAAAGCCATCCGGTAGAATTCAGGAAAGTGGAACTACTTAATCTTAAAGGATGTATGGATAAAAAGGCAGTGAATTACAAGTCCTACTTTGTTGAATCCGACAATAGCCAATGCAAGTACAGCAAATAAACTATTTGATCAGAAAAAAAACATTTTTTTCTTTGCCGTTTTGTAATTCAGACATTTTTTTACTTTTGAAGAAAATCTTAAAGCCATGAAAATCTTTGATGACGAGGAGACATTCTTTGCTACCGATGCGGACGATCAGTTAGATGATCTTGATACGGAATTTGAAGGTGAAGAAGATGAAGATGATTACGATTTGGACGATGATGAGATTGATGAGATCTCTCTCGACGAATTAGATGATGACGACTTCGACATGGAAGACGATGACGATCTGCCATTCGATGAAGAGGATGATGAAGCTATCGAGCCGGAAGAAGAAGGTCTTTAAGCCAGTTTGGATTTCATCTTTTTTGTAGCACCTCTTTTACGTAGTTCAGCACTTCGGTGATGTACTGCTGGCCTGGGGGTGTTCCCATCATTAAGCAATAGTAATCCCAGACCGCGCCAAAAGGCATAGATTTCAGTTCTTCCAAAAGAGCAAGCCGTTCAAAAAGTTTTTTTTCTATTTCCAGTTGACGGAGTTCATCCGTTGGTTCGAGCAGTGCGAGTAGAAAAGCTTTTTGAACGGCACGTGCTTTTACCACTAGTTCACCGGTGCGATTGATTCCGGAATTAAAGAAATCCAGGCTGAGGTTTATCAGATTTAAAGCTCCTGACCGTACCACTTCCTGTGCAATCAGGGTAATTTCATCATTCATAGAAACGGCTTCATCGCTCCCGGATCTGATTCCGCGGGTAAGATTCAGCAGCAATCCTTCCGTAAACGGCAGTAATGCTGAAATTTTATCGCCCACCTGACCAGAAGTATGAAACTGACCATTATCGAGGCAAATGATCAGCCGGTTCTGGATGGCGTAGGCTAGATAAAACTCGTGTGAACCAACAGTCATGGCTTCACTGCCTATTCCAAACAATTTGCTTTCAACTGAATCCTTCATCAATTTGGGAGAATATCTGACCGAATAAATCTCATCCAGCGATTCCTTTAAAAGCATCCTCATGGTGAGCCGATCAACTGGCAATTCCCGGGATCCATCAGGAATCCAGAGATTGTGCAGGCAGGGTTTCTTTGTTTTCCTCCCGATTTCAGCCGCGATCTGTCTGCAAGCCTTTACATGCTCAATCCAATAACGACGGATTGCAGGATCCCGATCAGACAGAGTAAACCCGGAAGCGGCATTGACATGGCCGAAGCATGTTGAATTAAAATCGAGCCCGATTTTCATTTGGTTAGCCCATTGAATCCACCCTTCGAAATGTTCAGGTTTAATTTCATTCCTTTCCACAGGTACCCCATTAAAATCGCCATAGATGGAGTGCAGGCTAATCCGGTGCCTACCGGGTATCAATCCCAGAACAAATTCAAAATCGCGTTGAAGATCCAGTATACCAGGGGTTTTCCCATAGCAATTCCCTGGAGAACCATCGATATTGGAAGCTCCGCTGGCAGCAGGATCAAGGTTGGAGCTATCGCCTCCATGCCAGCAAGGTAAAGATAGCACAACATGCTTCATTCTTTGGATAGCCCTGTCAGTATCAACTCCTATAAGCCGGTACGCCTCCTGCGCCAGATTATAGGCCTTTTCGATTGCGGTTTCCTGTTTCATTGTCTGGGTACTCAATTGCCAATTTCTATTTTCTTTTTGTCGGTTCCCCCTCTTTCCGATGCGATCTCAGCCTGAATCCAGCCTTTCCCTCCATTTTTTCTGATCAGGTACCGGAAAGTCTGGGAATCATTACCATTCAGCCAAAGTTCTGTTTGTTTTCCGGTACCTGGCTTAACTGCATTTCGATAACCCTGCATGGGATCAACCATTGGAAGTTTTTCGTCGAGTGAAATTACCTGGATTTTTTCAGATGCAGAAAACAGCAACTTATCCTTTTTAACTCTTTCGAGTTTTTTACTTCTATCGGAGGCGGTAGGATAGGTTCTATCGTTTTTCACCGTGACATCCACCCAATATAAATCATCTCCCTGATCAGTAACCACGATATCAGCCACCTGGACCTTAGGGAACTGGCTCACACAATACATCACAAAATGGGAATTGCGATCGGCCTCGGTTTCAATGTATCTGGAGGGAGGCGTTCGGCCCACATGCTTTTTACCGGTTCCGCCTATCCATATTTCTCCAAGATCAGGATGCTTAAAAGGATGAGGATTGATCCAACCATCGCCGGTAAGTTCAATATCGATCCATTTCATGTACTCCTCATCCGAAACCTCATTATCTCCGTTCAGATCGGCTTCATATACCGGATCGCCCCACAATTCAATGAGATATCCGTAGTTCCCCAGCAAATTGTAAGAAGCCGCCTGAGCCTGGCCAGCCAAACCACTGAAAGTTGGAGTATAATCCTTCAAAATACGTGCTCCGGTGCTAACGATACGCGTTTGAACATCCAGGTCATGCTGAAATTCAGGTGCCACCTGACGGTCGAATAGCTGGGCATATTTATTGGTTTTTCTCATTTCGGCCAATCTTTCCGGAACATTTTCGTTCCGACCATATTCACGGTTTTGCGATGATTGCTGAGCTGGCGTCCGGGTTACTGCCTGAGGAGCGGTAAACATGATCAAACGCCCGGTATTGTGATAATGGAAACTGGCAAAAATATTTGGGCGGGCGAGCATTGCATTATAGGCGTTACGGGTACAGGGCTCCGACAAGGGGTATGGATTACCATCGCGAAGGTTCCAGCCATAAGGAAAGTTGCGATTGGGATCGGGGCCACCAATATCATCTTCATTGATCTGACCATCACCATCATTATCAAATCCTTCAGAACCGATCCTGCGAAAACGGATACCAGGATAATCTTTTTCATCACCAATAGAAATGAACCTGCGCTTATCAGACGATAATTTCAAATCGCCCTTACTATCAATAGCATACATGACCGACAATTCTCCATCACCATCCACATCTTCCGTACGGTCCTCATCAAATAAACCATCACCATCATCATCCTCGGGCCGGTAAGGCTCTCTTGGATTATTCTCCGTGTTTGGATATTCCACATAGGATGCATTTGCATCTACATTTAACCCGGGAAGGATATAGAAAGTATGATCATTTACCATGTTAAAAACATAAGGATCATAATCATAACGAGTTAACAAGTACCACATCAGATATAGCGAGCAGTTGATTCCGTTAACCTCATTCCCATGTATAGCGCCATCCACCCACATAGCGGTTTTGGAGGAAGGATTTCCGGTTTTTTTGTTGGTAATAGTGATCAGGAGCTGATCTCTACCCATCTGGCTTTTCCCGATACTCTCCACGGATGACAGATCGGGATACTTGAGTGCGATATCCTTCATCATCTGAGTCCATTCCGTGTAAGTATAGTATCTTTTCCAGCTCCAGGGGAAATCGAGTTCACCATGATATCCGCCTGCGCTCTGCTGTAATTTACTCTGAGCCATAATATTGCATACTATCCCTGATAAAAGCAATAATCCGATCAATAAACCATACCGATTTTTCATTGTCCATCCTCCTTAATTAATTACTACTTCCCTGGCATCCGTTCCGCCCTTCATAGAGCTCACCACAACTTTAAGGGGGGTATTTCCCTTGACCTTAACCAGCCATTTTACCTCGGCCACTGATTTTTCTGCAGGAAAGCCGGGGACAGTTAAGGTACCACCCAGTGAACCTTTTTTCTGCCATGGGGTGCCTTGAATGAAAGTAACGTTTTCACGATCTCCGATGAGCCAAACCACATCCTGGCGGTTGCCGGGCAAATCGGCCCCTCTGGCCAGGTTTGTTGAAAGCTTACCGGTATTCTCCACTTTTGCTGAAATTTCGATAATCCGATATGATCCAGACTTTTCAACAACTTTTCCTGTGGCCTCTCTCACCACGACATGAGGAAGCAGGCCTGCTCTGAATTTCTCATATTGCCAATGTATTTCGCAGATTTTTTCCAGAATTTCACCAGGGAATGCATTGTTCTCATATTGTGGATACCACCCACCGATTTCACCTTCGCCCAACTCTGGGTGCTTGAATGGTTTCCAATCCTTAAACCAGGCTCCCTTTGCTTTTTCCTGCTGGTATTTCAGAGCTGAGCGCTGGTATAGCGTAAAGGCATCATCGCCATTGAAAGTATAACCTGGTAAATCCAAGCGATAGTTAAACAACTCTGTGGTAATCGAATAGATGCCCATTTGCTGATACGCCCAATCGGACTGAAGGCCAAATGCGTATCGTTTGTTTTCCTTTTCATTATAACTAACAACCCAGGTTTTTGGCATCTCATAACCGCGATCAATATCGAATTTGCTTTTTGATTTTAACTCCAGTTCCTTTTTTAAATGGTCAATAGAATCGGGATACATCCAGGCCCGTGGCATATCATCGCCCATCATTTCAACATACCTTTTCCCCATAATCAGGTCAAATACAGCAATATCCCTTGGGTGCATGGATGCATCGGAAGATACTCCCATTGGACGGTAGGTAAATCCGCCGGAAGTATGATAAAACTGAGCCAACATAATATTGTGATGAGTGGAAAAGAATTCGGCAATTGCCTGAACTTCAGGAGCCGATGTTGGAAAATCGCCGGTTCCGCCGCGATATCCGTTATCATCGAACCACCCTTCAGGAAAATTCCGGTTCATATCAAATCCTTGCACTCCATCTTCGCCCCGCTTACCGTCGCCATCATTGTCCTTATCCTCCCTGATTACGGTCCAGCGGGGCTTATCGGTTTTTTCCTTGTCACCGAGACTGATCATAACTCTCGGATCCACCTCATCCTGAATATATTGACCTTTCGGATCCTTATACCGGAAAGAAGTGATTCTTCCGTCTCCATCGAGATCATCCGGCCCATCCTCGTTAATTTTTCCGTCCTTATCATCATCCTTTAGCAAGCTGTTACCCCTTTGAGTTAAATCCTTTTCAACGCTATTATAAACGCCATCGGGGTTAACCATGGGACAGATATAGAAGGAGTTCTGATCAACCAGATTAGTAATTTCCGCATCGGATCCGTAGCCCGTAACCAATTTATTGATTGTATAAATGCAAACTTCCGTTCCGGTGTACTCATTTCCATGAGTTGCTCCACAAATCCAATGGCCCGGTTTAGCCTGATCGTATGTCATTGGGGGAACGTTATCAACAGGCTCCTGACGTGGATTGCGTATCCGGATAAAACCATCAAGTGGTGCACCTATTTTTTTATTACTGATTATCAGCACATAAACAGGCCGGCCATCTGAGCTTTTTCCGGCCGACTGCAATTCAGCAATATCAGGGTAAGCCTTGGCAATCGCTTTCAGGTAAGTCTCGGTACCATTAAAGCCATGGTACTGATCAAATGAAACGGGGACCTTCTGACCAAAGGCCACAACACCTGGAATCAGGCAAAACAGCAATAAGTAAAAAGCATTTTTTTTCATATCCATCCTGGTTAGGTTGAAGCGTAAAATATACACAAATAATTCCGAAATTGCCGTTCACTCAGAATGTTCTTAAACCTGGACTGCATTTTGGGAAAATGAACCGTAAATCATTTCTGGTTTTAGAAGTTTTTGTTGTTTTTTTAATATAGTTTATGGAAGAGCATATTACAGATTCAAGTATTGTTATTAAAGAGCCAACAGTACAAAATGGTCAGCTTTACCTTAACGCCACTTTAAAATCACTTCATGCTTTAAGCTTGCTGATTTCCGATAATTC
Source organism: uncultured Bacteroidota bacterium (assembly GCA_903919925.1). GTDB lineage: Bacteria > Bacteroidota > Bacteroidia > Bacteroidales > UBA12481 > UBA12481. The sequence continues at coordinate 32,176 of CAIXKO010000336.1, forward strand.
TGACCCCGATAAATTTCTTTCAAAGCTTCCGTCGGTTATCGTCAGACAGGATGGAATTAAAATGGCCTGGACGCTGATTGCAGAGCTTGATGGAAGAGTTATCTCAGGAAGTTTTGCAGGACTTCCCGGCTATCCTGATATTTACGAATCCTTTATCAAGAAGCAGCAACTTCCCAACTGCCTGATTCCACATTTTAATGAAACAGGATGTCAGGTAATAGATACTTTTCCGGCGTTTAATTCTGAGCACCCAGAACGGAATTTAGCCGGGTACTCCTATTCCCTTAAGATAAGCAAGCAGCTGAAAGTGATATTGGTGACCGCATTTGATCAGGTGTTTGCCACTGATATTCAGAACAGGCAGGTATCTGATGTATTGGCACAAATCGTGAGCACGGCATTAAGTCATCATCAAACCATTCACCGATTACAGGAGTCGGAAGAAAAGTTCCACGTATTGTTTGAAAAATCAAGTGATGCTCAATTGATTATGAAGGGTGATGTTTATATTGACTGCAACCTGGCTATGGTACAAATTCTAGGAGCGGAATCAAAAGATGACATCATTGGTCTCACGCCCTGGGAGGTGTCGCCTGAATATCAAGCTGATGGATTGAAATCCACCGTAAAAGGACTTGGGCTGATTCAGGCAGCTGAAGATGGTGAATCGATACGGGCAGAATGGGTTCACAATCGTTTTGACGGTACTGAGGTTGACGTGGAAGTGAGTTTGACTCCAGTAGATTTCGGATCAGGTTCCTTTACTCATGTTGCCATGCGGGATATATCTGACCGCAAGCGAGCTGAAAAGGAACTTTTCGCTGCCAAAGAGCTGGCAGAGGAGAGTGATCGGTTGAAATCGGCTTTTTTAGCAAATATGTCGCACGAGATCCGCACTCCGATGAATTCGATATTAGGTTTTGCCGAGCTTCTTGGGGAAGAAGATCTGAGTACCGAAGAGAGAAAACAATACATCAATATTATCCAATCGGGCACCAACCAGTTACTTTCCATCATTTCCGATATCATTGATGTTTCGAAAATACAGGCGGGCCAGGTAGTTCTTCACCCTGAATTGGTTAATCTGGATGAACTTTTTGAAGTGATTCAGATTAACTTCCAATATGAGTTGGAAAAGAGGCATAAAAGTAACGTTGAAGTGAAAAGAAGTTGCATGTGCCATGCGCTCAAGGAAAGAGTGGTAGTTGACCCTGGCAGATTGAATCAGGTAATGGGAAACCTGATATCCAATGCAATAAAATTCACCGACCATGGCTCAATCGAATTTGGCTGTACACTTGATCGGGGTTTTGTCCGATTTTTTGTAAAGGATACCGGTAAAGGAATATCGATGAATCATCAGAAAATCATTTTTGACCGTTTTCGCCAGGTTGAAGAAACCCTGACACGAACCTATTCGGGTACCGGATTAGGACTGGCAATTTGCAAAGGGTTGATTATTTTGATGGGGGGTGAGATTGGAGTGAATAGTGAACCTGGAAAAGGGTCAGAGTTTTGGTTTACCCTACCTGTTTCCCAAAAGGAATAATTGGCACTTTTTTTAACGATTGTTTAACAGGCAACAATACTATAGCACTGTATTTTAGTGGCAACAAACTAAAATTTAGAAAATGAAAAAATTATTAGTGATCATTTCTTTAATGGTATTTGCTGGTGTTTATGTTGCCCCTGCTTTAACCATGCATAAAGATACTGCTGCAAAGGTAGTTGCAGTTGATAAGGACAAAAAAGTAAAAGCCGGAAAATCCACAGATAAAAAGGCTATGGGTGAATCATGCAAAGGAACTTGCAGTGAAAGCTGTAAAGCCGCGTGCACGAGTGCTACCAAGGCTGGCTGTTGCGAGAGCGGAAAAGGTACTTGCTGCGGAGTAAAAATGGAATCATGCTGTGGAGTTTCCACTGGCTCTGGTTGCAAAGGTACAGGTGAGTGCACCGGAGCGTGCAAGGAAGCCTGCAAAGGAGCATGCGGTTCAAAATGCGAAGGCAAAGCTACTTGTGAGAAAAAGTAACCTGGTTACATTTTTGCAAAAAGCCCTGAAATTCAGGGCTTTTTTTGTTGGTATCCTAATCTGTTTACACGATTGTCATGAGCCCTTTAAGGTATTTCCCTTCCGGAAAGCTTGCTGCAACAGGATGATCTGGAGCTTGCGATAACCATTTAAGGATCTTCAATTCCCTGCCGGCATCCAAAGCTGCATCGGCAACGATTTTCTGAAACAATAGATCTTCCATGTGGCCGGAGCAAGAGAAGGTAAACAGCAGCCCGCCAGGTCGAAGGATCTGCAAGGCAATCATATTGATATCTTTATAGGCTCTGGCACCTTTATCGATCTGGTTTCTGGATTCCACAAACTTTGGAGGATCAAGGATTATCAGATCGAAACTGCGATTTTCGGCTCTGAATTTCCTCAGTGATTGAAAAACATCTGCCTCCATCAGGATATATCTGTCATCAGATATTCCGTTCCTACTGATATTCCGCTCTGCCTGCGAAAGTGCCGGTCCGGATGAATCCAGCAAAGTTACGTGGCGTGCTCCACCCGCCAGGGCTGCCACTGCAAATCCTCCCGTATAGCTAAAGCAATCGAGAACCTCACGGTCTTTTGAGCTAACTCCAACAAGAGTACGATTATCCCTTTGATCGAGGTAAAATCCGGTTTTATGACCTGCCCTGATATTAACCTGGTATTTTCTGCCATCCTCCACGATCTCAATAAATTCGGGCGGTTCCTCTCCCCAGAGTAGCCCGGTTGACTCAATCATCCCCTCCTTTTTCCGGATGGACAGATCGGATCTTTCAAAAATTCCTTTGCATGGAACAATTTCGGAAAGAATCGCCACCACGGTATCCTTCCAGTGCTCGGCTCCTGCGGATGAAAACTGACAAACCAGATAATCGCCATACTGATCCACGGTAAGCCCAGGGAGGCCATCTGATTCTGAATGGATGATCCTAACCGCATTGTTGGTTAGATTACCGGAAAGGAATGAAGATCTGGAAGAAACCGCCTGAGAAATTTTTCGATGGAAGAATTCAGGTCCTGCAATTTCATCAGTATACGTCCACATTCGCACCGACATTTGCGATTGGGGCGACCAGGCTCCGTGACCCAGAATGTGCCCACCTGAAGTTAAAACCTCCACGTTTTCCCCCGGTCCAGGGTTTCCGTTAACTTTTTGAATAGCCCCGCTAAATACCCAGGGATGCTTACGAAGGATCGACTTTTCCCGTCCTTGCTTCAATATTACTTGTTTCATAACCGCAAAAATCGGAATAATTTATAATTTTAAACTCGAGAGATTAAAATACCAGATTATGACAATAAACAACTTCGACTATAACCGGATAGGAGACATTGGATTAGGGCGTCCAAATCTGGGTCCCTTAACCAGTGTTGCTGTATACCGATTGATGCAGTACACCATGCGGGAGGTATTGGAGGAGAATTTTGGGTTAGAGCGCACCCGTGAAATTTTTATTGCAGCAGGTCGCCTCGCTGGTAACGGGTTTTGCAAGGAATTCCTTGATGTTTCCTTACCGCTCAATCAATTTATTTCACAGTTACATGATCAGTTGATTGCCCAAACTATAGGTGTTTTGCGTATTGAACAGGCTGATCCTGAAAATCTCCGGTTTATGGTTACCGTTTCTGAAGATTTGGACTGCTCAGGACTCCCAATTACCGGATCCACGGTTTGTGATTATGATGAAGGGTTCATTGAAGGAATATTCAATTTATATACCGGCAAAGAGTTCTCAGTTAAAGAAATCGACTGTTGGTCGACCGGTGAACGTACCTGCCGTTTCACCATTAACCTGGCTAATGTATGATTAGTGAAGCCGACCTAAAAGCGATACATTCTATACAGGAAGCCATTGACAAAATCCTTAGCGGTCAGATTCTAACTTATCGTTTTGAAGAAAAGGAGTTTTCAGTGGTATCCGAACCGGTATCTCAGCTGGTTAACTCGGTTCAAAACCTGGTCAACCAATACCGCGAGGGATTCCTTTTTATTATAGGATTGTCAAAGGGGAACCTGGAACAGGTACCACCAAGAAATAATCAGTTTGTAGGTTCGTTTAAGCAACTTCATTCCGATCTGCTCCATTTGCGTTGGCAAACCCAGCAGATTGCTCAGGGAGATTATGCACAGCAGGTTTCATTTATGGGTGACTTCAGCGATTCTTTCAATGCGATGACCGAATCACTCAGACAGAAGCAAGTTTTAGAAAATGAACTCAAGGAAAGGGAAAAAAGCCTGAGGGAAGCCACAGCCGAGTTACAGCAGGTGATTGAAATGAAGGATAAATTATTTTCCATTATTGCTCACGATTTACGAGGCCCGATTGGGAACACCGGCAGCCTGATTAAACTGATTCTGGACGGGGACCTGGCGGATCCAAAAGAAATTAACCGAACCTTGAGAATGATTTATACTGCATCGGAATCAACTTATGTTTTGCTTGAAAACCTGCTTGCCTGGTCGGGCAGTCAAAGGAAAGATATTCCTTATAATCCCGGGGTCCATCTGTTGTTGCCGATTTTTGATGACACTATTGAATTATACAGCAGTGCCTCTGAGGTTAAAGCTTTGCGGATCTCCAGCCAGGTTGATCAGGACCTTAAGGCTATTTTTGATCCATCGATGATCAGAACGGTAATCAGGAATTTGGTAAATAATGCAGTTAAATTCACTCCCCGAGGTGGGTGGATCGTTTTGGGAGCCCATAACACAGGTGATGAAATTGAAGTTTATGTCCGTGACAATGGAATCGGGATGTCGCCAAAGATTTTGAGTGCATTAATTAATTCACCTGGTGAATCGATCCGTTACGGTACAAATCATGAAAAAGGCCATGGACTTGGTTTAACCTTGTGCCAGGAATTGATTCACCGGCATGATGGAACATTGAAAGTGCAGAGCGAGGAAGGAAAAGGTTCAACTTTTTCTTTTGGGCTACCTATAGTGTGAAGATGCCCAAGCATTTACAGTGTAAAAGAAAAGACTAATTCATCAAAATCTCAGTAGCACCTGAAGCCGTTTTAACCAACTGAACCTTACGGCAATCGCGGTTAAGCCTAAGTGTTTGCTCTTCCCATTTTACAGTACCATCAACAGATTCTCCCCTGATGCTAATTTTTATTCCACCATCTTCGGTGTCATAATAAATGCAACCAGGAGCACCACAATCAGGGGCCTGATCAAGTTTCTGATCCAGAACGCCTACCTGCTTACCGTTGATGAACACATTAACATTAGTATCGTTATTGGTCCAAACCGTGACAGCAAATTTGCGGGCACCATTCCCATAGCCATTGTAATTACCCAAATTTGAATAACTCCCACTGTACTTACTGCAAGCAAAAACCAAAAGAACAAGGACCAATAAAGGCAACGATTTGAGTAATTTTGTTTTCATTGTGTGGTTTTCTATGTTGGCACTAAATTACAAAAAAAGGACAATTCAATATAAATTAGATGAAAATTTTTGATTCACGCAACAATTCCTATTTTATGATCCTGGCTATCATCTTAATTGCCAGTACTATTCGTGCGCGGATCAACTTCTCTTCCGAAATGATTCCTGGTATCAATGGAGGCTATTATCCTCTTTTGGTTCGCAACCTGCTGGAATACGGTTCCATACGATACCCTGACACGCCCTTGATTTATTGGATTCAAGCTTTTTTAAGCCTGATTATCAATATTTTTAATGGATCTGGTTTCGATCATTCGGTATTAATGTCCTCAAAGATTTTTGATTCGATCGTTCCGCCACTAACTTGTGTTCCAGTGTTTCTGTTTGCAAAAGATCATCTGCGCACACAGCAAAAATCAAGATTTTTCGTACTGACGATTTCGGCTTTCAGTGTGCTTTACCTGGGATTCTTGCTGGTTTTATCATCTGAAATGCAAAAGAATGCAGCCGGACTGATTTGGGTAGCCTGCTATATTTTATGGATCAACAGGTTCATGATCAAGAGAAAACGCAAAGATATCTGGATTAGCCTCATATTTCTGATTTTAATTGCTTTAACTCACATTGGTTGCTTTGCCGTCGCCTTTTTATTTACCCTGATTTATGGAATAACCCATTTTATTGGCGAAGGAAAACGTATCAGGATGAAGACCTTGCTAATAGGCTTCTCGGCAATTTCGCTGATTATATTGATCAGTTTTGCCATTCTTATAAAAGATCCTGACCGCATGCTTCGGGTTTTGTCGTTTTACCTGAATCCACTTAGAATTTTTGAATCGCCCTATCTGTTTCTACTACTTTCAGGACAACAGGTATATTTTGGATTTCTATTTCACAACTTCTTATTGATCAATATTTTGTCTATCGCAGGATTGATTATCGTCCTGATTAATCATAACAAACTGGTTTTCATAGATTTTACTTTTGCTTTGAGCCTGGCAATTTTAAGTATTTGCCTTTCCTCCCCATTGATTGGTATGGAATGGGCACTCCGATACTATCTTATGGCCTTTTTGCCAATAGCCCTCATGTTTGTTTTTGTTTATAAATCATTAACCGGCAACGTATCCAAAATCGCAATAACTTCTGTTTTTTTCCTATTAACCGCTTTTTCAGTATTTTTTGGAATCACCGGAAAGCGCAGTCCATCTATCAGTTCTGATGCTTACAAGGATCTGGTTGAGTTAAAAACTGAGACCCATATTAGCCCCGGCGATTTGATAGTTGCGCGTCACGGGTTAGAGTGGTGGACGGGCTGGGTATTGAGATGCCGCACCGGAAAGGAGTATTGTTTGCGGCCAGAGGATTGGCATAAATATCCCAACATTTATTTACTACGGCAAAAGTCAGGAAACAATTATCCGGGACAACAGGGAACCGGTCAGTTTGCAGAATTTCCGATACCGGAGACCGCAGAGAAAATCATCTCGAACAGGTCATTTGATCTTTACAGATTAATCAAACCAATTGAAGATCAATATTATTCCGGAGTACTACCACTTTTACAAGGAACGGTAATATCGATAAATGACCAGGAGTTAACGGTTCGATCTCAAGGTTACCGCCAGAAGGTTACTATCGGTACCTCAACAAAGTTTATGGGTATCCAAAACGTGAATATTGAACCTGGCATGCGGGCAGATATTTGGGGGAAAAGGATCCCTTTCAGTTTAAAAACCCATGCTGAAATAATACGTGTTTATCAGGTATATTAGAACTCTTTACCAGGATAGTTGTTTCCAGTTAAACAAAAACCAAAATGAAAAACAATAAAGTACTTGCACTGCTCTTTTTCGGCGTTCTGATGGGGGCGCTGGATATTTCGATTGTGGGACCGGCGATTCCTTCCATAAGTGAAACAATCAAGGTGGTACAGAAGGATTTATCCTGGATATTCAGTATTTATGTTTTATTTAACCTGGTAGGTATCAGTCTTTTTGCCAAGTTATCGGACTTATATGGCAGAAGAAGCATTTATATGACCACCCTTGCGATTTTCGGAATCGGGTCATTGGTTGTTTCCATAGCGCCCAATTTCGAAATTTTGCTTTTGGGCCGAGCAATTCAGGGGTTTGGAGCCAGCGGGATTTTTCCGGTTGCTTCGGCAGTGGTCGGTGATCAGTTTCCTCCCGAAAAAAGAGGGCGGGTTCTCGGAATGATTGGTGCCGTTTGGGGTATTGCATTTATTATTGGACCCATCCTGGCTGGAACATTACTTGCCTTTTTTGAATGGCACGTTCTTTTTCTGATCAATATACCAATTGTTATTGTTCTGATCTATTTCAGTTCCAGATTATTAAGTCCTGATCGGGTTGAATCAGCTAACCAGATAGACTGGAAAGGGATATTACTGTTAGGACTTTTTTTGGGCACATTGACCTACGGGGTGAACAGTTACGATAAAGATTTGGGGATCAGCGGGATGCTTGACATTAAGGTATGGCCTTTCCTGTTAGTATCCATAGTATTTCTGGTAATTCTCTTTTTCCTTGAAAAAAACACAACTTATCCGGTAATCAATCCAAGGCTATTCAAATCGAGGCAAATCCGTATTGTTGGATTTATCGCCATGGTTACAGGCCTATTCCAATCGGCCTTTGTATTTATTCCCAACCTGGCAGTACTTTCCTTTGGGGTTAAAGCATCAACAGCCAGCTTCATGCTGCTTCCTTTTGTGCTGGCCACCGCTATCGGATCGCCCATTTTTGGACGCTTGCTTGATAAGACAGGATCGAGGCTGGTGATTCTGATCGGACTGGTATTAAGTGCCACAGGATTGTTACTGATTGGATTATCAGGCGATTCGAAAGCACTTTTTTATGGATCGGGCATACTGATCGGGTTAGGTCTATCGGTATTAGCGGGATCCGGACTCCGCTACATCATGCTTAATGAGGTAGGCGTACATGAACGTGCGATTACACAGGGAGTACTGACGATTTTCATCAGCATAGGCCAGATTGTTGGAAGCGCAGCTATCACAACGGTTGCGGCACAGCAGGTTAGTCCGGCAGCAGGGTACCATAAAGCATTATATCTGATTTCCTTTCTGATGGCATTGACTTTTGTGCTGGCACTTCGGTTGAAAAGCAAAGCAGATGAGGGAAAAACCGTAGTTGGATGACTAAATAAAAGAACATGAGCAAATCAAGGATATTGGGCGCATTCCGATTTTTTCTGATAATATTTATTCTTTTACCGGGATGCAAAAAGGAAAAGGTATCATCTAAATTATCTGATGAATACTTTCCGAATCGTGTTGGAAACTGGTGGGTTTATGACCGGTTTGACAGTTTAGCCATGGAAAAAACCTCCTTGCGCATTGAGATCACGAGGGATTCGGTTTGGAAAGATGGTCAACCATACAAAATGTGGGTTTTCAGTAAGTCCAACTTATATGACACGCTATATGTAAGGAGCACAGCGGATTCGATTCTTTGCTACCGGTATCTTGAAGGCTCCCCCCAGGAAGTTATGCTGATTCCATTATCGGCAGGAAAAGCCTGGGTTCATCCGATTTGGGTGAGGGATTCAACATGGGTTTTATCAAAGGATACGATAACTGTTGAATCAGTCAAATATTCCAATGCCTACCGGATTCACCGGCGCCTTTTTGCTTTCAATGATTATTTGACCGATGACCGCTGGTTTGTCCCCAATCTGGGCATCGTAAAACTGGAAAACTGGCATTATTTATTTGGTTGGATATCGAAGGAGAACTGGTATTTAAAGGAATACGGGTGGGGGAAATAGCACACAGGGCTTCGCCATAAAGTCATCATCGATTTCGTTGATCTGGTATAGTAAGTTCCCATTTCAAAGTAATCCAACAATATCGAAAGAAAAAAAACTTATCTTGGTCCTGTTATCCCAAAATTTCATGACCATGAACAAGATAAGGTTTATCATGGTCCTTTGTTTTTCCATTTGTTGGTACCCTTCCGCTTTCAGTCAGTTGCAACCGAAAGAACTGGCTGAAAAGTACTTTCGTAAAAAACTGGTTGAAAACAGGATTCGTACTGATTTTCAATTTGATGAACCTTTACGGCAAGGTGAAATCACGATTTTTGAGTGTGCAAAGCCGGAAGGTTTCGTGTTGGTCCGGGAATCGGACAGTTGCATGGTGGTAGGTTATTCTATCGGTAACCGGTTTAGCCGGAATAGCAAAATTCCGGATCCTGCCTCCGCCTTCCTGGAATCGTTAACCAGTTGTGGAGCGGCTGATTTAATACCCGTTAGGCAGAAAACAGTTTTCACCCCAATCGGTCCTTTGCTGAACACTACCTGGAGTCAGGAGGGCTTTTTCAATTATTATTGCCCTGAGGACCGCAGCGGACCTGATAATCATGTGTACGTTGGCTGTGCAGCTGTGGCTATGGGTCAGATTATCAGATACTTTGGAAAATTCAACAATTTCCAGATAGCTACGACCACAGAGGATTACAAGTATGGAACTTTAACTGCAATGGTAGGCAATTACGATTGGAACCGAATGGAAAACCGTCCGATTGTGCCAGACCTGGAAGTATCGCGATTTCTGTATGGTCTGGGCGTGCTAACTCGCATGGGTTATGGAACATCGAGTTCCACCACATCCAATTTTAATGTATACGATGCATTTAAGCAAATGAAATACTTTAACGCGAACAGGATGGTTCGAGGCACTACCAGTGCCGAAGTATGGATTCAAAATTTCACGCAGAATATTGCTGATTTTCAACCGGTTTATGTGTCCGGATCCAGTCACTCCTTTGTATGCGATGGAATAGATGCAACTGGCTGGTTTCATTTTAACCTCGGCTGGTACGGTTACGCCGATGGGTATTATCCTTTGAAGGCCATCATGGGAATCAACCCAAGTGAAGCGATTTTCAATCTAAGCCCCTACTCCAATAATCTGCCCCCGGCTAATCTCACGCTTGATACACTCAACGGACAAAAGCTGTTGAAATGGGAAAAACACCGGCTTACCCCTGTCGATCCAACCAGTTACCGGGTTTACCTAAACGATACCACGGTTTTTGAAACCAGAGAAACTGAATTTAATACTTCCTTTTTCCCTCCTGGGAATCATGAATTAATGGTTACGGCGGTTTATCCTGATGGAGAATCCCATTGGATTGGCCCGATCCGGTTAGCCACCCAAAGCAGTCCGATCACTATTCCGGACGAAAAGGTAAAAAAGGCTATGCACGATGAGCTATTGAGGATCGGAATTGCGGCCCCCGGGGAAGATTTAACCATTAATCAATTACTAAAAATTCAACAACTTACTATAAATAAGCCCTTTTACTCCCTCGCAGGCATAGAAAACTGTCATAATATTCAAGTTCTTTCTATTGAACCCGATCAACCGGTAATATTGGACCCTGAACCAATTTCCAGACTCAAACGTCTAAAATCGCTCAATCTGAAAAATATTACGCTGAATAATCCCGGGATACTGACACAGAATAAGTGGTTGATTTACCTGAATCTCGATCGATGCAACACTCTTAACTTCAACTTTTTGACAGGATTTCCCGGATTGCAACATTTAAAATTAACCGATGTACCCCTTTCCAGCACCGATGCTTTTAGCAACCTTTTAACCTTAAAGCAGCTTACCCTATCAGGATGCAGCCTGACCAATGCCGGGTTTATACAAAACCTCATTAACCTCGAATACATTGACCTTTCGCGTAACCAGTTGTCAAGAATACGTTTATCGGCCAAGCTTCCTGAGCTGCAAGCCTTGGATATCAGCCAGAACCAGATCAATGAGCTGTACTTTTTGGAATATATTCCAAATATCGAAAGATTGAATTTGGGCACCAATTTGATCAATCGATTTGTTACCAACTTGAATTTCAAGTCTATTCAATATTTGAATTTAGAAAACAACATGGTCGACAGCCTTTGGGTAGGAAGTATGATGCCGTGCCTCACACATCTTTTCGTAAGTAATAATAAAATCAGGAATATCAGGTTTCTGAATGATTTTGCACCCGGACTCTTGCGTCTGGATGCAGCTGCCAATCAGATTCCTGAATTTTGGAAAGGAAGCCTTCAGCAACTGGAGTATCTTGACATTTCACACAATCGCCTAAGCTTACTCAATAACCTTACCGACAATCCATTACTAAAGCATGTTAATCTATCTTTTAATCAAATAGCTGACTTATATCCAATTTATGAACATTCAAAAAACGGTTCCATACAATATCTTAACCTCGCTGGCAATCCCTTGTCAAAGGAATCATTCGAGCAAATTGCACCGCAAATCCGAGGGGGGCCCGATACGCTTCTTTTACCTGATTATCCCCAGGAATACAGCCCGGGAAATCCTCAACCTTTTCGTAATCAAGTATTAACCAGCCAGAAAGCTGAACTTTCCTGGATATCCAGCCCAATTCCCACCAATGGCAAATTCGAGATTTTTTCAGGATACTCTCCGGAAAGTCTTTTACTAAATGGAACAGTTTCAAAATCTGATTATTCATTCGATATTTTGCCCGGACGTAACTATTACTGGCGGGTACGCGCGGTGCTGCCAGATACCTCGTTTTTTAGTGGCTTATTCCGATTTGTTACTTATCAATCACTCACCTTGCCGTACAAGGAAGATTTTGAGGTTTACCCGCCCTACTCGTATCTCACCGACCATACTGATTATTGGATCAAATCTATCGGAGAGCCCACTGTAATCACTGATGGACGCATTGATCCATCGAGGAAGTCTGAAGGAAAACAGTCACTAAAACTGTTTAATTCGTCCGATTTGAGGCTACCAATGAGCCATTTAAATCCAATCAATTTATATATTTCCATGCAATTGCTGATTGCGGAAGGATGCATCGCGGCTGTTAGTGTAAATGATATTAATGGTGCCAGCCTTCAAATCTATTATAAGTCAAATAAGAAATGCGATATATTGTTTAATAACCGGTTGATTACGGAAATAATTTACCGGAATGGTGAATGGTTTCCACTTCAAATCAATTTATTCGGCAAGGGAAATGAGATTTGGTTAAGAATTGGGACCATTAATATCCAGATACCCTGGAATTTCACGGGAGGAGTGGCGCATGTTGGTGAAATCGGGCTTGCCTCGGCTCCGGGAACCATCTGGCCAACTGATGGCCAGCCGCTATTTTATGTTGACAAAATCGAAATAAAATCATCAGGTTCCGAAAACGTGGATCTTACACCGGATGACCTCAAGATCAGCATTTATCCAAATCCAGCCGATGAATATATACTGATTGAAGACCATGATAGGGGTCATAAACCTGAAATTCTTCTTTTCGATTTCTCGGGCAGGAATATTGGTTTTGATCTTAATGAGGCAGGCCTGGGCATATACAAGATCAACGTAAGTAATCTGGTGCCCGGAATCTATCTGGTCCGGGTGAATTCCGCGACAGGGTCGAGGGTTGCCAAAATCTGCGTTAGCCGGTAGGTTGTGTTCCATCGAATGTTGCTTTAGAGCCTTAACCCGGAAACTTCCTGCTATAATATCGTGATACTGAAATAATCATTATTTTGGGGCACCTATACCAACTTTATGATGAATCCGATAAAGATTGAAGCAACAAATCTGACCAAGCGATTTGGGGATCAGGTTGCAGTGAATCATATAAACCTGGAGGTAAACCCAGGTGAAATACTTGGGTTTCTTGGGCCCAACGGGGCAGGCAAAACTACTGCTATCAGGATGTTCTGTGGATTACTGAAGCCCGATGAGGGTATGGTTTTGTTTAACGGACAAACCCTCCACCAATTACCTGATGGGAAATCATTGTTGGGGGTATGCCCGCAGGAAAATGTTCATTGGGAGCGGCTCACCTGCACAGAGCAAATGGTTTTTACAGGCGAGATGTATAATCTTCCACGAAAACTCGCTAAGGTAAGGAGCGCCGGTCTGCTCGATCAACTGGGTTTGGCTGCTCAATCTAACAAGCAGGCCCGGAGACTTTCGGGGGGAATGAAGCGGAGACTTAACATCGCATTGGCACTGGTTCATGATCCTGCGGTACTGATTCTGGATGAACCCGAAGCTGGTTTAGATCCCCAAAGCCGCTTGCTAATGAGGGAATTCATCAAGAGTTTATCGGGTACCCGCACCATTATACTGACCACACACAATATGGATGAGGCAGACCGGCTATCGCACCGGGTGGCTATAATCGATCAGGGGAAAATGCTGATGGTTGATACTCCCGAAAAGCTAAAACACTCGATAGGTACCAACAATACTTTACAAATCAGTATAGATAAGCATCTGGAAGATTCTGCCATTGAGCAGTTTAAGCGATTATTTCCGTTAATCCAGAAGCTAACTACCGACAATGGACAGCTTCTTGCACAGTGCCCCGATCCTATTCAACTATTGCCGTTGCTGCTGGAAACGCTCAACAAAGCCGGATTTCATGCCGGGGAAATCAAAGTACGCGAGAATACACTGGAAGATGTATTTATTCAACTCACCGGTAAAAAACTACGATCATGAAATTAACTGCTGTCATCCGTAAAAGTTTTACAGAGCAAATCAGGCAGTTCTGGATCCTGCTGCTGACTGTTTCCATGGCACCATTTTTTGTTGGCATCTTTTACCTGATTTATAAAAGCACGGCACTGAGCCTAAAGGTAAGTGTGGTTAATCTCGATCGGCCATCGGGCGCCTCCACTTCCACGGATTACGGGAAAGAGCTGCTTAATTATCTGGAATCCATTCAAAATGATACCATGCCGGTATCCTTTCGGGAAGTCAGCACCAGGGCCATGGCTGAAGCAGATGTGAGAACCAAGCAATCGCATGCAATGATTATCATCCCGGCAGGCTTTTCCGACAGTATCAAACTCAAGCAAACAGGAGGAATCGTAAGGGTTCCGTTTGAATTATCGGGCAACCTCACGGAAACCAATTATATGATTTCCGCGATTCTATCGGTCACTTACATTTCCGGTTATATCATCAAGTCTACCGGAACTTTGGAGCCTTACCATTTTGTGGAAACCCCTGCCGGTTTATCTTCAAAATTAAATGATTTCACCATTGCCATTCCCGGGTTGCTTGTTTTAGCCACCATTATGCTCATGTTTTCAGGGGCCATTGCTTTTGTGGTAGAACCCGAAAAAAAGACGATGCTCCGGTTGAAACTTTCCAGGGTAAGCCCACTCACCTTCCTGACCGGGATCACCCTAGTGCAGGTGGCGGTAGGGTTGGTTAGCATTCTGCTTACTCTTGCCACCGCGTACCTTTTTCAATTTGACTTCTCCGGGTCATTCTGGCTGTTTTTGCTGGTTTGCATCCTCACCTGCTTGTCTGTCATAGGGTTCAGTTTGATCCTGGCCGGGATCACCAAATCGGTGAATGAAGTTTTAGTGGTTGGTAATTTCCCCTTGTTTTTGTTCATGTTTTTTTCGGGAACCGTATTCCCGATTCAAGGAGCAACACTCTTTACTTTAGGAGGTTACAACTTCACTATTCCAGGGTTGATGTCAACCTACCACGGAACGGAAGCATTGAAGCAAGTACTTATTTATCATGCAGATATTGCCGGAATATGGCCGCAGCTGGTATCGATGGCCGGGCTAACGGTGATCTATTTTTTAGTTGGGTACTGGATTTACCGAAAGAGGCACATGGTGGTATTTTGATGAATTAACATTATGTAGGGGCGCATACTTGCGTCCATCTACTGTATCCACTTTTCGTGGCTGTTCAAGGTAATTATTTCATGAATCCCATTGCCGGGTTGGCGTTTCCGTTAAAATCGAAAAAGGTACAGTTTTCCCAGGCTGAGCCCGTGCCCCAAAGATCTTTGGCAGAGGATGTAATCCAGGCAGGTTCCCATACCATGATGCCCATACCGCCACCATCCCTGATAGCCTGAGTAAGATCAGTCATATACTTCAACTGGCCTTCAGGAGTGATCGGGTATCCGGGCTCAACATCCTCAGCACTAAAGATATTGTTGTAATTATCAGCATTATCGCCGGTCCATGGATAAGCTGTTTCTACTATCATAACCTCTTTTTGGTAAGTCTTTTTAAAATCGGCAACGTATTGGCTGATTTTTGAAATAGAAACATTGCTCCACTTGGAATAATAGGAAAACCCAACGATATCAAAATCGCTCACCCCACCCCATAAAGTAATATTTGAAAACCACCATTTCACATTTTCGGGTTGTGCTACATGAAGAATGATAAGGGGTTTGATCGTGGAATTCGCTGAAATATCGCGAACTGCTTTTATACCCGAATTGATGAATTCGCCCAGTTTCAGCCAACCAAAGGAAACATGACTTCCAAACGGTAAAAGCATTCCGGGGTTAATCTCATTACCAACCTGAACCATTTCCGGCATCAAACCTTCCTCATTCAGGGTTTTTAAAACCTGATAAGTATATTGATAAACCGAGTCGACTAATATATTGGAATCCAGACCGGACCATGCTGCTGGAATAACTTGCTTCTGCGGATCGGCCCAAGTATCGGAATAATGAAAATCGAGATTAACGGCTAATCCTGCCGCTTTTGACCGCCTGATTGCGACTTTTACATCCTCCAGATCGTTATACATTTTAGTACCGGCGCTACCGTAAGCATCTTTTGTCCACGTTGGTGTGTGCCATAATCTTAACCTAACCAGATTGGCACCATGATCTTTAAAAATCTGATACGGATCCTTCACCTGCCCATTATCGCGATATACTCCGCCGTGTTCCAGAATCTGGTTAACATACGATAGATCGGCTCCATAAACGAACAGGTTTTTCCCAAGAATTTCCTCCTTTTTGCACGATCCTGCGGAAATCAAAATGGCCAGAAACACCAATGGTATCAGGCCTAAAGCTATTTTTTTGTTCATAGGATAAAGATAGAAAATTTATCAGGTCCAAATCCACCAGGGACTGATTATCCGGTCGCCATAAACGATGATATCAAATGCAACATGGCCAAGAATCGGATAGATTGTACTTTTTGAATTTTCCTTTAACAATCCAAAAATCAATCCGCCAACAAAAGTCCAAAGCAACAATCCGGAAAGATCGATCCGAAGACCGGCATCTATCGGTAAGAAAAACAGAAACTTATAAGCAGTATGGGCCATTGAAGCAAATAGAACGGAAAGAAAGGCGCCATACTTTCTGATTTGAGTTTGAAAATAGCCCCGGAACAGCAACTCTTCCGTTGCTCCGATCATGGATGCCAAAATCGCAAAACCGGTTAGCCTGGATGGAATCAAACCAATATCAAGCGAATCGCGGTAAATCACACCAAAAAGCACCCCGGCTATAATGGCAAATGGCAAAAAGAACAGGCTGGGTATATAGAATTTACCGAATCCAAAAACTACGGGTAGATCCTTAACATTCCGGATTCTGATGCTGATTACAATTACAGACAGGATCAGTCCGGCCAGCGCCACCACTACAAGTCCGTGTTTTTGGCCGATAAAAAAAGCAAAAACCAATATCCCCAAAAGGAAGATTACATTTTCGGTTAAGGCATTACTATGTGTCCAATTGGACTTTTTCATAAAGGTGTATTTATCACATGATATCAGTAGCTCTTGTGCCATACCTTACCATTCCTCTTTCTTTCTTTTTACCAAGCCAAAAACAATGAGCAGTGGAATCAAAAGCAGCACCCAACCTGTGCCCAGGCATAAACCGGCTGAGGGCACAACAATAGTGTTTGGAAGATTTTTTTTCAGTTCCTCATTGTTTGCTGCTATTTGGACGGTATCATCGGAGTGGTATCCGCCGAATGTGAGGTAGTCTAATTTCTTAAAACTGAAAAAACGATCGGCGGTTATCGTATCACTGATCACGGAAAGGCACGATAAATTTGGTAAGGTCAGGAGTGGCTCAGGATCAGTAATATTAGAGCAGCCTAACAATTCAATGGTTTTTAATTGGTTATGAGCCTCGATAAATTTCAAAAATTCCTGATTCGAAACCTTTGGGGGAAAAGTAAATCGCTCCAACCGCGACAGTGTGTTCAGCGGGTTTAAATCGGTTAATGATTTACACTGTGCAAATCCAACGGATGTAATGGCGGTAAAACCCGACAAAGCACTGATATCCCTTAGAGAATCACATGATACCAGGGTTAATTCCTTCAAGCCCCTTGCCGTACCCAGAAATTCAAGATTTTTTATTGACGACTGCATAATAGTCAGTTTTTGAAGATTATCCGGGAGATTCAGTTTTTTCCCATCTTTTGACGGCTTAAAATCATTGATCATCAGGCTTTTTAGGGTTACTAAACGAGGGAACCTTTCCAGGTCAAGATTACTTTGATCCATGAAAAGCAATTCCAGACCAGTGAGTGAATAAAGCCGCTCCATTCCTTTATCGGTCAGTTCAAAACCACCAAACAACCATTGCGGGCTAAAAATATTTAGGATTTCATCCGCTTTGACCGATCCATCAACATTGAAAATAAGGCTTAAATCAGGTCTTTTTCCAGCCAGTTTTTTTAGGCCTTCCAGGCAATCAGAAGAGAGAGATTCCGAAATAACCAGGTGGCGCAGATGGGCAGTTTCTTCAGGGGTTGCAGAATTCAGCCAATCCAAAACGGTAGAATCTTTGGAAATATTTATTGAAATCAGCTGATCGTTTAAATACATTTTGAACCCTTGTTTACGGAAAGTGAGATTACTGCCATCCTTTTTAGAGAATTTGTAAAACTCTTCCTCCCCGAATGCGGTGTTTTTAGCATTGTCCTTGAACATGAGCACTAACAGATCATTATCAATTAATGGCAATGCAGATACCCAGGCCGGATTATTCCCTAACAATACTATTTCAGGGTAATCGGCGAACTTTGAAAATAAATCGGCTCCCTTTACAGTAACAATCTGATATTTATCGCTGTTATTGTTTCTCACATAAAGAATCACGGCAACAGCAGCCAGCACAGCAACAATAAGGATTATCGGTAACTTTTTCATATCAGGCAAGTTTTTGGTTTCGGATAAGATATTGACAACTAAAGGTATGTATAAAACTGTGGAAAACTTTACCATTGGGTCCAATTAATTTAATTGGGGTAGGCGTTTGGTTTCCCGATTTTTGGTAGTCCGGCGGATTTCAAGGGACGCTTGCCATGAGATTGTGAATTTTTAGGATTCACCGGAAATATTAACGTGAATTTTTAGGATTCATCGGAAATATTAACGGTATTTGCCTGATGTGGATCACCAGACTCATCGAAAGACCGATAGCAGAGGAGCTGATTAAAGGTGAAAAACTCGTGGTTTTAAAGAACGATTAGATGAGTTTTTATTGTACGGAACCTATCCTGAAGTGATTGCCCAGCCGGGCACCAAAGCAAAAATTGAAGCGATCACGGAAATCAGTGAATCCAATTTAATGAAAGACATACTTGAACTTAACCAGGTCCGGCATGCGAAAAAGGCCTACCAGATGCTAAAAATGCTGGCACTCCAGGCGGGATCAGAGGTTTCGCTTAATGAGATCAGTTAAGCTCTGCAGATGAGCCATGAAACGGTGGAGACCTATCTTACTCTTTTTGAACGGTCATTTGTGGTTTTTCAATTAGGAGGATTCAGCAGAAACCTTCGGAACGAAATCAGTAAATCATGTAAAATATTCTTCTACGAAACAGGTATTCGTAACTATCTGGCTGGCAACTTCAATTCTTTGGAAAACCGGACAGACGCAGGATTGTTATTTGAAAACTTTTTAATTGCGGAACGGATGAAATGGTTGAACAATCATCGCATTTTGGCAAACAGCTATTTTTGGCGATTATATACCGGTTCCGAAATCGACTATGTGGAGGAGAGCAACGGCAAGCTTACCGGATATGAAATCAAGTGGGGCCGTGGCAGGCCACGTTCCTCCCGCACCTGGACAGAAACCTACCATGCCGGCGTGGAATTGATCAACAGGGATAATTACCTAAGTTTTATTGGGCGCTAGCCCCCCCCTCCCCATAGCCTTTAACTTAAGGAGCTTTTGTTACTACCAGCAGCGTTTAGCGCGATCCACCTCACCCCCAATTCCCCATCCACCATTAGCATACTAGCATATTAGCATATTAGCAAATTAGCATATTAGCAAATTACCAAAATTCCTAACTTTACCCGGTTAGTCCGAAACTTTAACAAACCAGATATGACACGAACGACCGTATTTCTCATGACTGCAATAATTAGCTTATGCTTCTCCTGCGGCAAGCAAGAACCTAATTATCCCGCAAACCGGGAGCCACTGATTGCCAATGCGTTTATACAGCTTCCATTGGGATCGGTAAAACCGACAGGCTGGCTCCGGGATCAGCTCCAGATTCAAGCCGATGGCTTACCCGGCCATCTCGATGAGTTCTGGCCATCGCTTACCACATCAGCCTGGCAGGGTGGTGAAAAGGAAGCCTGGGAACGCGGCCCATACTATCTGGATGGTATGGTTCCGTTGGCCTATCTTCTGGATGATCAGCGGCTTATAGGAAAATTAAAAAAATGGATGGAACCTATTCTGGCATCAGGTCAGCCAAATGGTTGGTTTGGGCCCGCAAAAAACACCGATAGGTGGCCACTGGCTGTTGGCCTCAAGGTGTTGAAGAGTTATTATGAAGCCAGTAAGGATCCGAGGGCATTGGAAATAATCAAGAAATATTTCAACTATCTGGCTGAAAATAAACCGGATTGGCCGGATAAAGAATGGAGGGGAGTGCGTGCCATGGAAAATGCCGTTACGGGATACTGGCTCTATCGGCAAACAGGAGATACCACCATTCTGAAAGCGATCCGGATGATTCACGAAAACTGCTTTAACTGGGGCAACTATTTTATCAAATTCCCATGGGATTCTCTCGCTGCACGTGAAGGCAGGATACCCAAAATCTGGGACGCTGTTGGCCTCACCGCGCATGTGGTGAATAATGCCATGGGAACAAAATATCCGGGTATCTGGTCGCAGCAGTCGGGCAATTTTAATGATTTACAGGCAACATATGAAGGATTAGCCAAGCTCGACAGCTACCATGGCCAGGTTGGCGGACGATTCTCAGGCGACGAGCATCTAAGCGGACGTAATCCAATTCAAGGCACTGAAATGTGTGCGGTAGTCGAATATATGTTCTCGCTGGAAAACCTGATTGAGATTACCGGCAATGTAAAATTGGCCGACCGTCTCGATATTCTGGCATTCAACAGCCTTCCCGGCACCTGTACTGCCGATTACTGGGCACATCAGTATGATCAGCAAGCCAATCAGGTATTGGTGAGTGATGGTCCCCGCCCGTGGTCGAGCAACCGTCCGGATGCAAATATTTTTGGAACTGAGCCCGATTTTGGTTGCTGCACAGCTAATGGGCATCAAGGCTGGCCCAAATTTACCCAGTCGCTTTGGATGGCTTCTCCGGATGGCGGTTTGGCAGCCATCAGCTATGCACCCTGTAAGGTAAATGCGCTAGCCGGTTCAAAAATTCCGGTTAACATTGAGGTCCAATCGAACTATCCATTTGAAGAAAAGGCCATTATCCTGGTTAACCCTGAAAAGGAGACCTCATTTCCAATCTATCTGAGAATACCAGAGTGGGTGGAAAAACCGTTGGTATCGGTTAACGGTGAGCCTGTTGCCTGCAAAACAGGTGAATTCCTGGCTGTAAACCGGAAATGGAAATCCGGCGATCGGATAGAGTTAGCTCTAACCTCCCCGGTTCGTATAGAGCGCCGATATAATAATGCCGCTTCGGTGGCGAAAGGCCCCCTCTTTTTCAGCTTGAGAATTGCCAAGAAATTTACCCCGGTTACCACCGTAAAAAACACTTACCAATACATGGGGTCAACAGATTGGATGATCGAATCTACCAGCCCCTGGAATTTTGGACTGATTATCGATGAAACCAACCCATCGAAAAGCTTTGATGTGGTAAACAATCCTATCGGTAAGTATCCATTTGGTGATCAGGGTGATCGAATTTATAATGTTACCAATGGAAGCTTTGATACCCTAAACCAAAATCCTCCGATCATGCTGAAAGCCAAGGGTAAACTGATACCAAGCTGGGTCATGGATGGCAA
>CAIXKO010000337.1 GCA_903919925.1 uncultured Bacteroidota bacterium
ATAGTTTTCCATAAAAAGCTTACCAGCCTCTTCATTTAAACTACTTTCTGGGAATGGGACAATAAGCAAACATCTGATAATCTGCAGAATGTTGCGGAGAGACCAGTTAACAGGATCCCCTCCCCAAACGTCTAACCCCATATTATTCGAATTCCAACCATAATGAAAACAAAACAGATCTTTAAGTCGCTGCTGTTGATTTTAATAGTGGCTTTTTCTCTCTCCGCTCAAACAACCGCCCAAACCATTGCCGGCGATTGGTATGCAATAGCTTCAGTTCAGGGGATGAATCTGAGGCTGGCATTACACATTACTGCCACCCCGGAAGGTAATTTCTCCGGAACTTTCGATAGCCCCGACCAGGGAGCTTACGGAATTCCGCTAACCTCGGTAACCCTTAAAGATCAGGATTTTGAATTTTCTTTTAGTCAGGGAGGATTGTCATACAGCGGAATGGTTGACCCGGGTTACACCTTTATTATGGGAACCATGAAACAGGGAGGCCAGAATATTAGTTTCCCTTTGCGCCGCACACAGCCGGAAATGCCGGAAAACAGTACCGCAAAAATCCGGGAAAAGTACGATAAGCAGGAAGTTTACATCGAAATGCGCGACGGGGTGAAGCTTTTTACCTCTATTTATACTCCAAAAAATGGGAATGGTCAGTCTCCAATGCTTCTGAACCGGTCACCGTATAACTCAGAACCGGCAGGGGAATCGGAATATAATTTTTTTGTTTCCGTATATTATCGATTCATTAAGGAAGGTTATGTTCTTGTATTCCAGGATGTAAGGGGACGATATATGAGTGAAGGCAAATTCGTCAACGTCAGGCCTTTCAATCCCGATAAAAAGGGAAAGGAGATTGATGAGGCATCCGATACTTACGATACCGCTGAGTGGCTGGTTAAAAATGTAAAAAATACCAACGGTAAAATTGGCGTAATGGGCATTTCTTATCCTGGTTTTTATTCAACGATGGCCATTCTGGCTAATCATCCTGCTATAAAGGCTGTGAGCCCGCAGGCACCGGTAACCAATTGGTTCATAGGCGACGACTGGCATCATAACGGTGCATTTATGATGCTGGACGGTTTCTCGTTTTATACTCAGTTTGGTGATCCGATGGCGGTTCCAACCAGGCAGAATAATGCCGGTTTCCGTTATCCGGTACCCGATAGTTATGAGTTTTTTATGCGTTTGGGAAGTGTAAAGAACACCAGGAATTTCTTTGCCGATAGCGTAAAATACTGGCAGGAATTAATGGCTCATCCCAATTATGATGCCTGGTGGAAAGCTACCGATCCCAGGCCTTACCTGAAAATGGTTAAACCTGCCGTAATGACCGTTGGGGGTTGGTTTGATGCGGAAGATCTTTGGGGAGCTTTGCATACTTATGAGGCGATTGAAAATCAGAATTCATCGCAGGTAAAAAACACCCTCGTCATGGGTCCCTGGTCGCATGGACAGTGGGCCATGGGCGATGGGGAGAACCTGGGTAATATTTATTGGGGCGCCAAAACCAATGAGTTTTACCATAAACTCGAGGTTGATTTCTTTAACTATTATCTGAAGGATCAAAAGATTGCCGAACTTCCCGAAGCCACCATATTTGTTACAGGTGCCAATGAATGGAAAAGTTTTGAAACCTGGCCACCAAAAAATACGGAAGAAAAATCCCTCTTCTTTCTACCAGATGGTAAACTCGATTTTTCAGCACCGGTTGTTGCCGGGAGTTTTGATGAATATGTTTCGGATCCGGCCAGGCCTGTTCCTTACCGGGAGGATGTTGCCGCTCAGCGCAATGCCGATTATATGACCGATGATCAACGATTCGCCGCCCGCCGACCCGATGTTTTAGTTTATCAGACTGATATTCTAACCGAAGACATGACCTGGACAGGACCCATTACCGCTGATCTTTTTGTATCTACAACCGGCACCGATGCCGACTGGATTGTAAAAGTTATTGATGTGTTTCCGGATAGGGTAACTGCGCCGGCCGGTAAGGATATCAAAGTTCCACTGGGTGGTTATCAGATGCTTGTGAGGGGTGAAGTTATGCGGGGCCGGTACAGGAATTCTTATGAAAATCCCGAAGCATTTAAGCCTGGCAAAATCACTGGGGTGAAATTCGAATTGCCTGATGTTGCTCATAAGTTCAAAAAGGGCCATAGGATCATGATTCAGATTCAGAGCTCCTGGTTCCCGCTGATCGATAGGAACCCGCAGAAGTTTGTTGACATTTATAACTGCGATCCGTCAGATTTTCAGAAAGCAACCATGCGTGTATATCACGATAAGAAAAATGCATCAGGCATCAGGGTTAATGTGCTGAAGTAATGATTGTCAAATTATTACATATGCATTCATGAATTGAGTGCTATGGCATTTCGTTAATCCCGGGGTTTAAGTTATGGGTTAAGGATTTTTGGCAAAGCAGGGCTCTGAAAAATTCCTGATAAGCCATATCTTTAACCCATGACTTTTAAAGAACATACCCGGGATTTCATGAAAAATAAATTCATTTTATCTGCAATCCTCCTCGGATTGGGTGCCGCTGCTTTTGCCGGCACCATAAAAACACGCGAATACACGGCACTGTCGCCCGATCAGAAATTGAAAACGGTGATCCGCGTCGACAGCACCATCCGGTTTGAGCTTTTCAGAAATGGAAAATCATTAATGTTAAGCGAGGCTATCGGAATCAAACTAGCCGATGGATCGATTACCGGTCTCAATCCGGTTGTGAAAAAAGTGCAGGAAAGTAAAGTTGATCAGATAGTTAATCCATTGATCAAGGAAAAATCCGCAACAATCAGGGATTTTTATCAATCCATTCAACTCCTGTTCAAACCGGATTATCGTGTTGAGTTCCGTCTTTACAATGAGGGGTTGGCTTATCGGATAGTATTGGATAAGCCGGGAGATATCACTATTGAAAACGAACTCGGCGGATACCGGTTTGATGCCGGGGACTCAGTTTGCCTGGCGCTGGAAAAGAATTTTTACTCCTCCTATGAAACCCCCTATATTTATAAAACCATTGCAACTGTGGCCCCCGGTGAACGTTTTTTTATGCCTGTTCTGGTTCACAAACCTGATGGAACCGGCTTATGGATAGGGGAATCAAACATACGTGACTATCCGGGAATGTGGCTCGAAAAATCGGGAGAGAATTCCGTAAAAAGTATTTTCCCGGGATATCCGCTCAAGGTAAAAGGAGCCGATAGCCCTTATGGCCAAACCGAAGTGCTGGAATATGCCCCGTATATTGCAAAAACCAAAGGTGCAAGAGCACTTCCGTGGAGAGTGGTTGCCGTATCGGAAAATGATGCCAGCCTCATCACTAATCAGTTGGTCTACCTGTTGGCTGACCCCAACGAAATTGCCGATCCCTCCTGGATCAAACCCGGTTGGGTGATACTGGATTGGTGGGCACGGCGGAATATTTATGGTGTTGATTTTAAGGCAGATATAAATACAGTAACCGCAAAATATTTTATCGATTTTTGTGCAAAGTACGGCATTACCTATTTTCTATTTGACGATGGCTGGTCGGATCTGGGGAACATCCTGAAAATCCGTCCAGGTCTTGATATGGAACAGGTTATGATTTATGCTAAGCAAAAGAATGTGAAGATCATGCTTTGGCTGGCTGCGGCAACTTTTGAAAGACAAATGAAGGAAGCCCTGGATCTTTATGAGAAATGGGGAATTGCTGGCATCAAAGTCGATTTTATGAATCGGGATGATCAGGTAATGAATAATTTTTATGAGAGGGTGCTCAGGGAAACTGCACAAAGGAAAATGGTTGTTAATTTTCATGGTACCTGTAAATCTACTGGCCTGCGGCGCACCTTTCCCAATCTGCTTACCCAGGAAGGGTTGATCGAGTTTGAGTATTCAGGTTGCTCCGATTGGGATAACCCCGATCATCACAATACACTGCCGTTCCTGCGGAATGTGGCCGGTCCGATGGATTATATTCCAGGGACTTTCAACAATGTTGTTAAAAAGGATTTCCGGATAGTAGCGGATTATCCGATGGGAATGGGAACCCGCGCTCACTCTGTTGCCATGGCAGTTACCACCCTGAGTCCTATGCAGATGATTCCGGATGCTCCTTCCGATTATGAACGGGAACCTGAGTGCGCCCGGTTTCTTCTCAGCATACCCACCGTTTGGGATGAAACCCGCGTAATGGAAGCAAAAATGGGTGACTACCTGGTCCTCGCGCGCAGGAATGGTGCTGATTGGTATCTTGCAGCAACAACCGATTGGACCCCGAGGGATATTGTGCTCGACTTTAGCTTTTTACCGGAAGGAGATTTTACATTGGATCTCATCCGCGATGGCATCAATGCTGATATCCGGGCAATTGATTATAAATTAGAAACCATAAAGGTAAACGCGGCTACCCGCCTGAAAGTACATCTGGCTCCGGGTGGCGGTTGGGTGGGCAAAGTGAAATTATGAAAGGCTTCTGGACCATTCTGCTTTTAGTACTGTCAAATACCTTTATGACGGTTGCCTGGTACGGGCAACTGAAAATGCGAGAATTCAAATGGTTTCAAACATTACCATTGTTCGTTATCATACTGCTATCATGGGGAGTAGCGTTTTTTGAGTACACCCTCATGGTTCCGGCAAACCGCATGGGCTTTAAAGCAAACGGAGGCCCTTTTTCATTGGTCCAGCTCAAGGTTATTCAAGAGGCTATTACCCTGGTTGTATTTGTGATTTTCTCACTCGCTTTCTTCAAGAATGAGCCCTTGAAAACCAATCACTTAATCGGATTTGTTTTTTTACTTCTGGCAGTTTATTTCATTTTCAAGGATTGATCGCGATTTTGTAGGTTTCAATGGCATTGTGACCAATTTTTAAAACAAGAGTGTTATTCATGATCACCACTTCTTTAGGATTTTCTTCGATCATATCCGTTTTCCAGGCTTTACTGATATTGAATGGAAAGGTTATGGTTACTTCAGTGTCTTTTCCCTCCATCTCATATAGCCTGATAATGTAATTGTTGTCGTCGTCGGCTTTCTTTACCGTACTAACAATCACATTATTCTTGTTCACGGAAAGGAAACTGTAAGTCTCGGGCAACCCTGCAACTTTTTTAATAGTGTTGCCGCAAACGCCTATTAAAGGTTGATTAGCAGCAGTTCCTTTATGATAGGTATTCCTCCAGTCGCCACTTCCCGATGTGATAGAGAACTGGTAATAATGATCGCCCGGATCCAGGAACCAGTTGCCTAACCAGTGGCAACTGCGGCGGCTGGCCAAAAGAACCGGCTGAAGCAATGGATAACTAACAGGATTTGTAGTAGGATCCTGATAATCAAAACCCATCACACCGGAGGAAATCATTACAACTCCGGTAGAATCATAACCGGCAAACCAGTTCTGAATTTCACGCGGCCTAACTTCTTTATAGGGCTGACTGTAATCCACCCCTTTGTAAGAGAATCCTGCAGCACCTTTGGGCTCATCCTTACCAACTTCCACCGCACACATCGTTCCTTCATACACCACCTTGCCATTCTTCAGATTGAGTGGGAAAGCCAGCCTGAATTCGCGGTAAATGGTACCATCCCAGCCAAGCAAATCGGTTTCAACATCAATCCGCTTGATCCCGGCGTACATGATCACCCGCAAACGGGCCGTGCAATGGCTAAACATTTGCGATGTTTCCCAAACCGACCGTACCTGGCCCGATTCCACACAATTCCAGCTGGCATCGGTCTCGCTGAGTTTTGCAAAACCTTGCATATCAGGTTGCTGGATTTCAGTGAATTCACCTGCCCCTAATCCTTCAGAGCGCATCGTGAAAAGCTCGGCTCCAAGAAATTTCCCGGTGTTCAGTAATTCCTTTTTCAAATCTTTATCAATAATAGAACTGATTCCGCCTTTCCCAAGCACTACACGATAATAAGGAGTCTCGAGGAATCCTTTTTTCAAGGTGTTATCGATGTCCTTGCTGTCCTTCAATACAAGATAGTACGTTTTATATCCCATAGGCGGAACATCTTTAGCGATAAACAGGAAATTGTACCCTTCAGCTGGCTCCGGATTCCCGGTTTGCAGGCTGATAACCTGCATGGGAACTTCAACTCCCGTTTCATCAAGGAGTTTGTAATTCAAATCTGTTTTGGCAAAAGAGTATGATTTACCCATCGCATTAAACGATGCTTTTACCACATCGGTACGCTGCCATGATAGCGTGTTATACACTACCACCGGATAACCGGTATCCTGGAACCCGATATTTTTTGTGATCGATGCAATCGCATTGCTTCTTACATCGTTGGCCTCTTTGTCCGCAAAAAGAAACTTGGCGAAAAAAGTGCTGTCGGTAATGGCACCACGCTGTCCGCCCCATCCATGGTCAGGATAAATAGCTTCTTTCCATGCCGCATGTAACCGGTTAGTCAAAACAGGATCGATTGATTTTTTTACAATTGAATTAAATGACGACAATTCCTCTGCCTCAGTGAGTGTTCTCCAGGCATCGCGACCTGCCTCCAACGTTTGGTGATGGCTCGGGCCGGTTTTGTAAAACCAAACATTTGGCCGCTCACCAATCGTGGGCTCCAACTTCAGCTTGCCTTTTGAAACTCCGGTCATGAAAGTTTCAAAAGTGGAATACTGCATCACCGGCATCTTGTATTTACCGGCGAAGTTTTTATTCCATTCAGTGATAAAATCATTGAGGTCAACCGGTTTTATGGCATCGGTGGACAGAATGAAACAGATATGTGGCGGGATGTTATGCAGCTGGTAATATTTTGCCAACTCATCAAATTTGACTTTCAGTAATTTATACACTTCACTCACATCCCTTAATGAACTCATGTTATCCTTAAACAAGAGATTAATCATGTTGGTATAATGGCCCGGTGAATAGCATAGAATGCCTGTGCCATCCGGACTTTGCCAATCATAGAAACCTTCGCTTATACGGCTCATGGATATAAAATCGATACCTGATTTTTTTAGTATCTGGGCCATTTGTATCGATCGCGATGGTACATCAGGATTCCAGTATATGCGGCTGTCACAGCCAGGGAAAATCTGGTGGAGGTATTTGCGGCCAAAATAGGTTTGGCGAATCAACGCCTCACCGGAATACATGTTCTCGTATGGCTGGATGTAGGTGCCTCCCCATTCAAACTTGCCATCACGGGTGAGTTGCTCAAGCTGAGGTTTTTTATCGGGGTGCAGCGATAGAAATTCCTCCAGGTTCAGCACCTGTTCAACCGAGAATACATAGGAGGGATTCTTCTCCATCAAACGAATCGCCGGAGCAATCATCATGGTATCCCGCTGATTCATACAGTTTTCCGGCGAATCCATCCAGGCAATATCCTGATGGCTCGAGGGAATAATGTGGATAATTCCCTTTGAAAAATAAGAAGAGTTAGCGGTCTGCGAATAGGAGACCATCGAATAAACCAATGCCGCCAGGGCGATTAAAATGGATTTTGTTTTCACTTGAGCTTTTTTAGAAAAGTTGATTGAGAATCGTGCCACTAATATTGTAAAATTATTCCAACAGAATTCAAATATACTGAATATATTTAGTGTTAATTCAACACTTAAAGTTTCCAGCGATGACAAATTCAAATCTCCTGAATTCCCC
>CAIXKO010000338.1 GCA_903919925.1 uncultured Bacteroidota bacterium
ATGGGCTCCTCCGCAGAGTATTGATTATATTCTTAATCTGCAATACTTACGTGATAAGCATCACATGCCCGACTGGACCGTTGATCCGCAGGCATTTGATTTTGACGGTGAAATTACGGCCCAGGTATTTATTGATGATGTGCCTGTTGAAGGAGGTTTGGGCGTTTTGGGGGCATTTGTGGGGAATGAATGCCGCGGAGTAAAAAAAGGAGGGTTATGGAGTCCGCAGAGTAAATACGTGTTTATCATGCGCTGCTATAGTAACCTCACCAGTGGAGAAAACTTAAGCTTCCGTTATTATGATCCAGGGATGGATACGGTTTATGGAGTAAGAGAAACGATTGCTTTTGAGGCAAATATGACGGTTGGAGATGCTATAAATCCAACTGCTTTGCACGTGTATAATACGGTTATTGTGGAACGTGATTTGTCAAAAGGCTGGTCGTGGTTCAGTGTGAATGTGGATAATGCGGATATGGCCCTTAGCAAAGTTTTGGGCTCATTAAAGCCAACGAATGGTGATTACATTAAAAGCCAAACTGCTTCTGCCTCCTGGTACGATGGGTTAGGCTGGTTCGGGGAGCTCGAAGTAATAGATCCACGCCAGATGTACAAAATTAAACTGGCCAAGGCTGATAAATTAACTTACGAGGGAAACTGGATCGATCCGTCCACCATGTCCATCGCCATCAAACAAGGATGGAACTGGATTGGCTTTATTCCCAAAATGGTTCTGAACGTTAGTCACGCCATGAGCAGCATCAATCCACAAGCCAGCGATTATATTAAAAATCAAACCACTTCCAGCACTAACTACAATGAGTTTGGATGGTTTGGTGAATTAGGCTTTATGGGCCCGCTTGAAGGATATATGCTGAGATCCACTCAAGCCGCAACACTCACGTATCCAAACGGATGGATAACGATGGAAGGGAAGAACGGGAAGAACGAGAAGAACGGGAAGAACGTGAAGAATGGGGGATTGGTGGAAAATAATCCTGTCACTGGTCACTCGTCACTCGTCACTCTCTTAGATCCCATCACCGGTAAGTCCACGTTGATTCCTGATTATGAATATTCCGGGCAGGTAACGGCTACGGTATTCCTGAACGGGGAGAACTATGCCGGGGAGGATTATTGCCTGTACTCGGTGGTTGAGGGCAGGGTTCGTGGGGTGAGCCGTGGAATGTGGTTTGAGCCGACGAAGCAATGGATTCATAATCATTTAACTTACAGTGTATTCAGTGAGGGTGATACCATCCGTTTCCGTTTGCACGATAAGCGTACCGATACCTGGTACCGGTTTGAGGAATATGTGGTATTCAAGGCCGATATGGTGATTGCCAACGCTATCGATCCTTTTGTACTAAAAACCTCATCGTTGCTGGAGCCATACACCTTGAGCCTGGAGTCATCGCTCGATGTGTTCCCGAATCCAACGAGTTATCTGGCTACCATTAAGTACAGCATAACCACGGATCAACCTGTATTGATTCAGGTAATTGACTACACCGGCCGGGTGGTTGGAGAGTTTGATCAGGGCAGGCAGCAAGCCGGAGCGCATCAGTTTAGCTGGGATACCTGGAACCTGGAGCAGGGGGTATATTACCTGAGGATAAAGGATTCGGATATTGGTTATCGGAAGGTGGTGGTGACGAGATAAGGAAATAGGGGAGGAGGGCAGGAGGGCAGAAAGGTAGGAAGGCAAGAGGGCAGAAAGGCAAGAAGTAAAGGCTTTAAAATTCAAGATAAAAGTTGATTATGAGCAACTTGTAACATTTATATTTTTAATCTTGCCTTTCTGCCCTCCTGCCCTCCTGCCCTCCTGCCTTTCTGCCCTCCTGTCCTATTTTGGCCCAGCCCCATCGGGTTAAATCTTTAATAACATTGCCTATGAAAACTATATTCAGGACTGTTTTCTTTTTACTGCTTTTAGTGACAATAAAGGTTAATGGTCAAACTAATGAGCCAACCTGGTCGGTTAGCCCGTTGTCATTCGATTTCGATGGAGAAATTACCGCAGAGGTGTTTATCGATAAAGAGGCTGTTGTGGGTGGCGGGATTCTCGGTGCTTTTGTGGGCGATGAGTGCCGTGGAGTTAAACGCGGTGGCCTGACAGGACCTGCTGGTAAATATGTATTTATTATACGATGTTATAGTAACCTCGCCAGCGGCGAAACCATGTCTTTTAAGTATTACGATCCGGTTGGTGACACTGTTTATGAAATCCGGGAAACCATTCCCTTTGAACCTAATATGATAGTTGGAACAGCATTTAATCCCACGCCTCTTAATGCGTACAAAACGGTGGTGGCTTTGCGTGAATTGTTAAAGGGTTGGAGCTGGATCAGCATTAATGTTGAAAGTCAGGATAACTCGATCGGAAGTGTGCTGGGTTCCTTAACTATTTCTGAGGGAGATTACATTAAAAACCAAATCGCATCAGCCACCTGGTACAATGGAATCGGCTGGTTTGGCGAACTCAGCGTGATTGATCCGCGTGAGATGTACAAAATAAAATTGGCTTCGTCCGGAACCCTTAGACTGGAAGGCTATGAGATTGATCCGGCTACGGTGCCTATCAGTATTAAAGCGGGCTGGAACTGGATCGGATTTATACCACTGCAGATGCAGCCGGTAGGAATGGCTTTAACAAGTATCGATCCTGCAGGCAGCGATTATATTAAGAATCAAACCATTTCCAGCACCTTTTATACCGATTATAACTGGTTTGGTGAACTTACTTTTCTTCAACCCCTCGATGGATACATGCTTAGATCCAGCCACCCGGGGACGTTGGTTTATCCTGGCAATACGATGGGCTACTTTGCAGATTCCAGGGATAGTAGGATGTATAAATGGGTGACTGTGGGTAAACAAACCTGGATGGCTGAGAACCTGGCTTATTTGCCCGCAGTGAGTCCACCGACGGATGGATCAGAAACAGAGCCTTTTTACTATGTACAATCCTATTTTGGCAGCAGTATCAGTGAAGCCAAGGGAACGGTTATTTATAACACTGATGGAGTGTTATATAACTGGCCTGCCGCACTTGCTGCTTGTCCTACTGGCTGGCATCTGCCATCTGAAGCTGAATTTCAGGTTCTGGAAAAGTACCTGGGTATGAGTGATGAGGAGGCAAATACCAACGGCGACAGAAAATCCGGCTCTGTTGGTGGTAAACTTAAAATAACCGGAACCGAACGATGGATCAGTCCAAACACCGGTGCTACCAATGAAACCGGGTTCAGTGCCATTCCTGCCGGCCACAGGTTTCACACTGGTAACTTTTATGGTTATGCGTATTACACCGATTTTTGGACGACCACCGCGATTGATGCAACATTCGCCATGTACAGGCGACTGTT
This sequence comes from uncultured Bacteroidota bacterium, assembly GCA_903919925.1. GTDB lineage: Bacteria > Bacteroidota > Bacteroidia > Bacteroidales > UBA12481 > UBA12481. The sequence continues at coordinate 3,369 of CAIXKO010000338.1, forward strand.
CTCCGACAGTGAAGGTGTTTACCGGAACACAGAATATAAGATTGGCGGGATATCAGTACGTTGCCTGCTAAACAAATAAGGTGGTTTATCGCCAGGTTAATTGTTGGGGGTTGATAATTTTCAACCCCTACGGAATTAATCCATTTTTGATAAAAATCCAATCATGCCGCCAGCTTAGTAGGGAAAAGTGACGGGTAGAGACAGACAGTATGTTTTCATTTTGCCCCAAACCTATTAACCAGTAAGCTATTCGTGCATAGGCGTTTAAAGTACCCACCCCCTGGCCCCCTCCCTGAAAAAGGGAGTGGGAATGAGCTCTAATTTTACATCGGAGAGGAGCCCCTCCCTTTTTCAGGGAGGGGTTGGGGTGGGTACTAAAAGACCAGTTATAAAAGAGACGCATATTTGCGTGTTTTTAAGTAACAAATTGCAGTGACGAGTGACAGGAAATCGTGAAGCGTCCAGCGGAAGATCGGTAAAGAAAAATATCCCCTTTTTATCGTTCATACAGAAATCCTATAGCTTCATACAGAAATCTCCGGCCTTCAATAAATGGATTTTTTTTTCTTGTTTGACAAACCGATAGTTGGTATCTTAGGGGAATTACTACTTGTCAAACCATTCTTACTAGCATTATTATGCAAGCAAAATTATTCACATCGGTTTTTGCCGGGCTTCTTTTTGCTGCCTTCTGTTCGGTTGATGCACAGAACGCTAAAAGCCAGGGACAACAATTTTCGGAACTTTATGCTCAGGTTAGCTGGCA
>CAIXKO010000339.1 GCA_903919925.1 uncultured Bacteroidota bacterium
GGGAAATCGCGCACCATCATAGAATCTAAGGATGGAATTGTTCGAGATCCCGAGGTATCGTTTGACGGGAAAAAGATTATTTTCTCGATGCGGAACAACAAAGACGATTTCTATCATATCTATGAGATTGACTATGACGGAACCAATCTTAAGCAGCTCACTTTTGCCAGTTACGTTACCGATATCGACCCGCTGTATCTGCCCGACGGATCGATCATTTTCAGCAGCACCCGGGAACCGAAGTTCTGCATGTGTAACCGGCATATCATGTGCAACCTGTTTTTGATGGATGCCGATGGTGCCAACATTACCCAGTTAGGCAACAGCACCCTTCATGAGGCCCATTCTGCCCTCTTGAATGATGGCCGCATTATGTACGACCGGTGGGAGTACGTTGACCGGAATTTTGGGGATGCGCAGGCTCTGTGGGTGGTACGTCCGGATGGAACCAAACACGCTATTTATTATGGAAACAATACCCCCTCGCCGGCGGCAGTGATCGATGCCCGCGCCATTCCGGGAAGCCAGCTGATTGCCTGCATCTTTGGTGCCTGTCACGATAGGCCCTGGGGAGCTTTAACCCTGCTCGACAGGCGAAAGGGAGTGGACGGTATTAAACCTGTTGTGCAGATTTGGCCGGCAAGCTCCATCAGTAAGGTGGCTGAAGAGGGCGATAACCGTCTGGAAGATTTCGATGCATTTGCTTCTATCAGTGTGAAATATGAGGACCCTTTCCCGTTAAATGAGAACCAGATATTGGTATCGCGGTTTATCCAAAAGCCCGATGGCACCTATACCGATAAAATGGGTATGTACCTGGTGGATGCTGCGGCAAAAACAGAAAGGCTGCTCCTGGAAGGAACGCTGGGCATATTTGATCCGCAGCCATTAAGTGAGCGGTTCAAGCCTGCAATGATGCCAATGAAACGCGATTTTAAAAGCAGTACCGGACTGTTTTATGTGCAAAACGTTTATGAAGGAACACACATGAAAGGTGTTGAACCCGGAGCAGTTAAGTATCTGCGGGTAGTTGAGTCACCTCCAAAAATGAACTGGACCGTTCAACCGTGGGGCGGCCAGGGCCAGCAGGCGCCGGGCATGAACTGGACGAATTTCGAGAATAAGCGTATTCTGGGTGAAGTTCCCGTTGAGGACGATGGTTCCGCCTATTTTGAAGTCGCCTCTAATAAGTTCGTCTATTTTCAGTTGCTCGATAAGGACAAGAAAATGATTCAGTCCATGCGCAGCGGTACCATTGTGCAACCCGGTGAAGTTAATGGATGTATAGGCTGCCACGATGACCGGATTAATGTGCCGCCGCCTGGTGGAAAAAGCCTGATGGCACTGGCAAAGAAACCGGTTCCGATGAATGGCTGGAACGGTAAGGCTCCTGAACTGTTTTCCTATATGAAACAGGTGCAGCCGATATTCAATAAAAATTGTGTTTCGTGTCACGATTTTGATGCTAACGACCGGAATAAGCTGATACTTGCGGGCGATAACAACGCTTTCTTTAATGCCTCCTATATCGATTTGTACGTACGAAAGAAAATTACCGAGGTTGGGGCCGGTCCGGCAGCCATCATGCAACCGTATACCTGGGGCTCGCATCCAAGTATTCTTACCCGGGTAATCGATGGGAATCATTATGATGTAAAATTAAGTACTGATGATAAGCGTGTTATATATACCTGGATGGATCTTAACGCTGCCTATTATCCGGTATATGAATCGGCTTATCCCGATAATATCGCCGGTCGGTGCCCATTGGATGACAATGAGTTGAAACAGTTAGGCAAGCTTACCGGAATTGATTTTCCTGCGCTCAATGATTATCGTAGAAAAGCAGGTCCCCAAATCGCTTTCGAAAGGCCTGAACTCAGTCCGTGCCTCGATAAAATCAGGGACGACAAACCTAAGTATAATGAGGCGCTTGCCATTATTGCATTGGGTGGTAAACGTTTGAAAGAGAAACCGAATGGAAGTATGGTGGAAGGTTTTGTTCCATGCCAGAAGGATCAGGAGCGTTTGCTCCGTTATGAATTCAGGATAACGGAAGAAGCTCGCTTTTCAAAGGCACGGGCGTCTGGAGTAAAAGAATACGATGTGAAATGAAACGGGAAGAAACGTGAAGAACGAGAAGAAGCGTGAAGAGTCCGCCAGCATGTCGAAAATCAGCCTCAGGCCTAATAAGCTGGAAACGGGCGGTATAGAAACGCTTAATGGTACCCACCCCCTGGCCCCCTCCCTGAAAAAGGGAGGGGGAATGAGCTCTAAATTTCCTTCGGAGAGGAGCCCCTCCCTTTTTCAGGGAGGGGTTGGGGTGGGTACTTAAAGGCTGGTATAGAAGAAACATGAAGAAACGAGAAGAAACGAGAAGAAACGTAAAGAAACGAAAAGAAAGATGCGGCAATTATTAATCGTGTTGGCATTATTGCCAGCTTTGCTTTATGGATTCCAGAGCTCCGGTAAGCCGCTTTATATCAGTGATATTAAAGTGGTGGAAGGAAACAAGCTGTTAATTGGAACCGCCGGTACCCGTGAAGTGGGGCTGATGGATTTTCAAGGGAAAATCATTCGGAAATGGCAGTTTAATGAACCGGTCACCGGCATCGCTATCGATAAAAATCTTGCCTGGATAACCAGCTCTGATACTTTTGGCCTGGTCACCGCAATTAACGTTAATCAGCCCGGCAAACTTTCAGAAACAAAAGTTGGAATGGGTGCCAGGTCCCCGGTTTTGAGCACTGATAAAAGATCGCTTTATGTGGCCATTCAATTTGAACGGTGCGTTGTAAAAATGGATGTCCAAAAGAGCGTAATCATCGGAAAAATTGAAGTGTTACGTGAGCCTTTTGCTTTGTGCGCATCGCCTGATGGCAAATATTTGTTTGTCAATAATTTTCTTCCTGCTCAGCGGGCCGATGTGGATTGGGTGGCTGCTGAGGTTTCGGTGATCGATCTGAATAGCCTGGTAAGGAAAGATATAAAACTTAGCAATGGCAGCAACGCACTCCGTGGAATCTGCTTATCGACCGATGGCAAATACCTGTTCATCACCCATAATCTTGGCCGTTACCAGGTTCCCACCTCTCAACTCGAGCAGGGTTGGATGAACACAAGCGGATTAAGCATTATTGATGTTCAAAAACTGGAGTTTCTTGCCACGGTTGTTTTGGATGAACCGGAATATGGCGCTGCCGGATCATGGGATGTACAATGCGCGGGAAATAAAATGCTGGTCACCCATTCAGGAACGCATGATATATGCGTAATTGATTTCAATGAGTTTATAACGAAATTGCTGGCTGAACCCAATAAGAAAAACCTATCCTACAACCTGAATTTCCTTACCGGAATCCGGCAGCGTTTTCCCTTAAAAGGAAACGGTCCCCGCAACTTCGCTTTAAATGGAAACATCGCTTACATACCCGCATATTTCTCCGATGTATTAAATGTTTTTGATTTTTCAACAGGTAATCTGGCAGAGATCAACCTTAATCCGGGTAGAACAGAGACGAATGAAGACAAGGGACAGAGGCTTTTCAACGATGCAACTTTCTGTTTTCAGGGATGGCAATCGTGCAATGGTTGTCATCCGGGAGATGCCCGGGTGGATGGACTTAACTGGGATCTGTTAAACGACGGTATCGGTAATCCCAAGAACTGCAAGAGTTTGTTGTTTGCCCATGAAACGCCTCCGGCAATGGTTAGTGGTATACGTGGATCAGCTGATGTTGCTGTTCGTGCCGGTTTTAAACATATTCAGTTCAGTGAAATTTCGGAAGAAAATGCAAAATTTGTCGATGCTTATCTGAAGGCTCTTCAGCCACTTCCAAGTCCCTGGCTCGTTAATGGAGCGTTATCAAAAAATGCGGTAAAAGGCAAATCGATTTTTGAAAGAGAAGGCTGTGCCGAATGTCATAGCGGAAAGTATTACACCGATCTGAAATCTTATAAAATTGGCGGCGAGGAAAAGGTTTTACGCGATTGGAAAGGATGGGATACCCCCACATTACGGGAGGTTTGGCGCACCGCTCCCTATCTTTTTAATGGCAGTGCTTACCAGTTGAATGATGTTTTTGAAATCCACCGGCATGGTTTAAAAAGCAACCTCTCAAAAAAAGAAATTGACCGGCTCACCGAGTATGTAAATTCACTTTAGACGAGAGAAAATTTTTATGCCGGCAAAAAGGTTTTATGAATTCCATACCGCTCAGATTGATGATTTTGGATCGATGTGCGATGCGCTGCTGA
>CAIXKO010000340.1 GCA_903919925.1 uncultured Bacteroidota bacterium
CCACCCAGACCAATACCAATTGCACCAAAAAGTACAAAAACGGAAGCCATGCCCGGAGGCAATTTTAACAACATGGAAAGGCTCATAGCCACCAGCGCACCGGGTATCATGGCACCGAAGGGACCGCCTCCGATATGGCCCCTTAAGCCCCATCCCAGCATCATGGTGATGGCGGGGAAGAGGATAAAGAGCCAGAATGGGTATTCCTTTTTTATGCTCATTTAGTTTGCATTGCGATATTAACTCCGGGTCATTTTCCAGTAGCGGACCTTAAACCCGTAAAGTGAATAATAAAGTATAATCAAATAGGTGGGAATCAGCATCCAGTAGGCGTTATGAGCCGATGAGATATCGGAAAAATATCCCCAAAGCAGCGGGAGAACTGCACCGCCGGCAATTGCCATAATCATTAATGCGGACCCGAGTTTCAGGAACTTGCCAAGATTATGAATAGCCAAAGGCCATATGGCAGGCCATATCAGCGAGTTGGCCAATCCAAGCAGGGCAACAAACAACACGGTAACGGGCAATTGAATATTAACCAGCGGTAGGGTAATAGTTAGGGTTACCGGCACCAGCATGGCCGAGAAAGTAAACACCGTACCCAGAATTGCCGATAGCGTAAGAACCGTGTGATAGGATACTACCTTGGGAATCAGCATGATTCCAAACACGTATCCAATCAGCATGGTAATCATTACCATGGTGGTATAAGCCTTTGCCGATTCAATGGGAACACCAAGTGAAATACCGTAACCCATTATCGTATTTCCGGCGATCACCTCGGCTCCAACATAAAAGAACAAGGCAATAACACCAAGAATGAGGTGAGGATATTGGAAAATACTGGTTCTGGTATCGGGAACATGATCTGCAGACTCTTCCTTTTCTTCATCGATTTCAGGCAATGGGGAGAATTTCACTAATAATCCCAGGCCCAGCAGAACGAGTGTCATCACAATATAAGGGCCAATCACCCTGCGTGCCAATCCATTGAGAGCCAAAGCCTGTGCAGCGGCATCCATCGATTTCAAGCTGGCAACAAATGCATCGCCATCGTTCAGAATATAATAAGCCAGGATAAGCGGGCCGATGGCGCCGGCAAGGTTGTTACAGATACCCATAATACTGAACCGGACGGCGGCGGTTTCCCGGCGTCCAAGAATCGTAATATAAGGATTAACAGCAGTTTGCAGAATCGCCAGACCGGTACCCATGACAAATAATCCGATCAGGAAAATTGGAAAAGTGCGAAGTAGCGCAGCAGGAACAAAAAGCAGTGTTCCCACAGCCATAATAATGAGGCCCAGCATGATACCCGATTTAAATCCGGTTTTAGCCAGTATCCAGGCGGATGGCAGCGCCATTAGGGCGTAGGAAATATAAAATGCAAAGGCTACAAAAACGGCCTGAAAGTTGGTCAGCTCACAGGATATCTGGAGATAGGGAATTAATATTCCATTGAGCCAGGTAACAAATCCGAAAATAAAAAACAGTGCCCCAATAATACTGATTGATAATACATATCCATTTTTATTGGATGCAGTGGATGAGTTCATAAAAGGAAGGTTTATGGTGCAATTAGAAATTAATGCTTTACAGTTTGATGAATATATTTTTCTTGTGCAGAATATAGGCGGGGATGAACAAAACGCCTACATACAGCAGGGCATACACCATGCTCACCAGCTTGGGGGCATCAATAAAAGAAGTGAACAAATTGAAAAAATGCTCATTTAAGCTGCTTCCACCAATTTTAATTCCATAAAATAATAATGCAAAAATATCGGCTAATACATAAATAGTTATTGCGTTGGAACCGTAGATAACCCCAAACCTGGCTGATTTATTATAATTCAGAATATCGACCAGAAATATGGAAGCTGCCAATGTCATACAGGCCATTCCGGAGGTGAACAGAACAAAAGAGCTGGTCCACAGGTTTTCATTTAACGGAAAAACCCAGTTCCAAACCACACCAATAATAGTTCCAATAAATCCGATGGTAAATAAATAGATAACTTTATATTCCTGTGATTTCACTTTCAGCAATAATGTACCGGCCAGCATGCCCGTAATTCCGGAAACGATTGAAGGGAAGGTGCTTAAAATTCCTTCGGGGTCCCAATTTCCCTGCCACATTTTACCCGGCAAATACTGTTGGTCGATCCAGGCTGCCAGGTTCGATCCCGGTTCCAACATTACCTTTCCAAAGCCCGGGGTAGGAATCAGATTCATAGCGAGCCAGTACAGGACCAAAATTGAGGCTCCAATTATAGCTTGCACTTTCCATTTGGTGTTCAGGAAAATTATCCCACAAACCAGAAAAACAATGGCAATGCGGTGCAAAGTGCCGGTATAACGGAGGTCGGCAAAATTAAAATCCGGTATTAAACCCAGAATATTTAAAAACATTCCAACCGCAAAAATTTTCAAGGCACGCGTAATCAGTTTTGGATACAACTTTGAGGGATTCACGCCGGCATCGAGCCTTTTGGTATAAGCGAATGCAATAGCCACCCCAACAATAAATAAAAAGAACGGGGCAATGAGATCGGTGGGAGTTATTCCATTCCATTTCGAATGTTGCAGTGGTGCAAAAACATGATCCCCATTGCCGGGAAAATTAACCAAAAGCATTGATGCTATGGTAATTCCGCGGAAAGCATCGAGCGAAATCAAGCGCCCGCTGCTCTCAGTAACTGATACATTTTTCATTGGTTTAATTGGTTAGATTAGTTAGCTGCAAACAATTTCCTGAATTTTCCGGATAGCACCGGCAAAGCTTTCCATATCCTCTTTTGTACCCAGCATCGCATGTTGCATAATCCACACAGCCTCCTCATAGCAGGCTTTTTCAGTTACCGGGCAACACACATTTGTGTAATCCACATAATCGGGAATTGCGTAACAGAACACGTTCTTTTTCTGAAACACCTGTTGCTTGTACAATGGCTCCGGATAACCCATAAAAGATGGAACACCTTCAGCAGCAAGCATTTTAGCAAATTCTGCTTTTGTAAGGTTATTAAATTTCGATTTATCGTACCGGAAAATAAACAGATGGTAAGTA
>CAIXKO010000341.1 GCA_903919925.1 uncultured Bacteroidota bacterium
CAAAAATCCATTGGTTTTTGCCAAAAGATATCATTTTGGTAAAAACCGGATGAAAATCAGTCAGCAATTTAAAGTGACTACCGAAATAGCGATGAAACGCAGGTTCATATACATTTGCCAGCCATCGATCCATACAACCACAGCCGCAGCCAACCGGTGGGATCAGGGTGATGGGCAACTGACCCTGTTCGGTCCATATATTTTGTGTTGAAGCGGCTTCCCGTTCTTTCATCATGCCGCTGGCGCCAGCAATGGGCTGATTGGTTTGGATGTCCTTTACGGTGCCTTCCATTTTAAAGGTTTGGCAATAACCATTGGAGAATGCGAATAAGAACAGTATCAGGTTTAACCAGCCAGTTGGATTTTTCAACACCACGCCCTATGCACAAACCTAATTAATAACAGGCATCAAAACAACAGAAATAACAGGTGGAGGCAATAAAAGTGAGAAGCTCAGGGATCCCTTAATCCAGATATCATTTAAACTTTACCGACCGGAATCTGAAAATGGTTCATACCGGTTTTCAGGCAATTGCAGGCATCAGGATGATAAAAGAAACCATATTGCGATAAGCGTTGCAAAAGATGTTTGGATGTTTCAAAATAATGCTTTAGATTTGCGTCCTCTTAAATGCTTCATTAGCTCAGTTGGTTAGAGCATCTGACTGTTAATCAGAGGGTCCAAGGTTCAAGTCCTTGATGGAGCGCACGGAAAATGAAACACTTACCTTGTTAAACGGGTAAGTGTTTTTTCGTTGGTGCCAGAAAGGCGCCAGAATGATGAAGTTATCGTAACTTTGATTGTCCCCCAAAGGTGTTTTTTGAAGATTATTTAATTAAATGAAGTACTTCGTTCTTTTATCGATAATGTTTCTGACAGGCTGTTCATCCAATCTGGATATTATGGACGACCACCGATCTGTGCCGGTTGTCTATGCTGTTATTAATGCCTATGATACTGTACATTATGTCCGGGTGGAGAAAACTTTTAAAATCCATTTTAAAGAGGACTGGGCCAAGTTGAATCCTGACTCACTCAAATACAAAAAAGTAGAAGTTTACCTTCATGGGAAAATGGGTGAGCAGATAAAATGGACCGAAAAGTTCACTGAAACGTCTGTGATTAAGGATGATGGATTTTTCCCAAAGGGCAATTACCAGGCTTTTAAATTAGAACACCGATTACCGATAACAATATCTAAAACAACGGACGGATCACCGGGATTACCTGATATCGATAGTCTTGTGCTGGAGGTGAGAATAAATGACCTGAACAAGGTAACAATGGCTACTGTGAAGGTTTTGCGACCGGTTCAAATTATTAATTATAAGAGCAGGTATGAGATTTACCTTTACACTACTTACCCTTCGGTCTATGCGATGACTCACCCTGGTGAAACGCCGGATTTGGATTACCAATTCGTTTATCAACAGATTGAGTTCCTGATTCATTATAAAGAATTTTATCGAAATGGCTTTGCCGTTAAGACGATTTGGTGGATGGCAAACAGTGGCTGGGATGATAATGCCTATTTCATTTCTCCTGAGAGGTTCTTTGGGCCTATGAAGAAGCTTATACCTGATAACGACTCCATTTTGTATCGAAAACTGGATAGCATTGATATCGCACTCCTGAGGACATCCAAGTTTTTCAATAATTATTTGTTTATCCGTGATTATTGGGAAAATACGGATAATCCTCCTTATTCCAATTTTGACCAATCTTACGGAATGTTTTTCTGCCTTGCCAAGGCACACTGGACGGGTATGCAACTAAACTACCAATCATTGGATTCGCTCTATAAAAGTGAACGTTATAAAGAATTGAAATTCAGAAAGTGAAACATGAAATGCGCTGGCTTTGCTATTCCAGTTGTACTGATTGGATGCACGTCTAATCTGGACATTTGATCCTTACGATTCAGTTCAATATGTTCAGCCGATTGGCAACAGTATTCCAAAATCCTACATTAGCCAGCAGAGTCTCTTATTCAAGTGTTTCTTTGGAACGGGCGATCCGGTATTTTACCAGTTCTTTAATACTTTGGCTCATAATTCAATCCCATCCCGTTGGACATATTGATACAATGGGGTCAACATAAGGTCATCCCAGATTTTCTCATTCTGAACTACCCCTGTTAATACTTCATCTGTTTCCAGTTCCACCTCAAAAAGGGTATCATAAATTCGGTTTTGGAAATCCCGATCCACCGTTCTATTGCTCAAAATGAGGAAATCCCAATCCAAATCTTTGCGGGATTCGCCTCTGGCTCTTGAACCAAAGAGAAGAATTCGAGAATCAGGATCAACGTCTTTGATCCGGCTCTTAACAAGGCGCAATATGTTGTCCCTCTTTGTCATATAGATGCAAGGATACAAAATTGTGATCACAGGTTATTCGAGCTCCAAAAACGATTAGTTCAGGTATGCGTTCTTCATCTGGAAGGGTGAGATGAATACCCATTAAACACTTACCTCTTCAAACGGGTAAGAGTTTTTTCGTTGGTGCCAGGATGGCGCCTGAATGATTTTGATTTCGGGAGAATTCCTAAAAAGTTCCACTACATCGAGCGTTTGTATAATGAATCTCAATTGACTAATTTTACTAATTCATAAAGATTAAAAGATAAAAGGATGGTTGATTACAGGAAAATTATCACGATTGAAGCCGGGAAAAGAGGGGGAAAACCCTGTATCCGGGGGATGCGGATCACCGTATATGATATCCTTAACTGGCTGGCGTCAGGTATGTCAACAGAAAAAATTATTGAAGAATACCCCGAACTTCAGGCGGTGGATATATTTGCAGCACTTAGTTTCGCTGCCGACCGGGAACGCAGCATCTATCAGGTGGCCATATGAAATTACTGTTCGACCAAAATATCTCCTACCGGATTCTAAAAAAACTTCCGGAGGTTTATTCCGGCTCAAGCCACGTCAAGTCTGAAGGATTGATGAATGCTTCCGATCTTGAAATTTGGGAATATGCCAGACTCCACCAATTTATAATCGTAACGCAGGATTCCGACTTTAACGATCTTTATCTTCTGAAGGGATTCCCGCCAAAAATATTATGGTTTCAAACCAGTAATCTGGGAACCGATGATCTTGCCCTCATCCTCAAGAACCGGAAAAAAGACGTGTTGGATTTCATCGAGAATGTTGAATTGGGATGCCTGGAATTATCAAGGATCAAAATACGTTAGTGTTCAAGTCCTTGATGGAGCGCAAAGAAAATGAAACACTTACCTTATCAAACGGGTAACTTGTTTTTCGTTGGTGTTTGGAAGATGCCAGACGATCCACCAAGTCCCTAGCCTTCTTCAGAGGAGCTTTTCGAGAATGGTTTTCCTTATCTGAAAGTTATTATTGAAGATTATTGTTCCTCGGGTCAAGAAAGAAATTTTGTCAATCCTGACAAAATGAACAGTAACAATAATTTTCATATTCCTATCTAAAGTCCCTACCTTTGTTCTGGATAACAATAATTTCCCACCCCATGAAACGCATATATTTGATTGTGGGCCTGTTTGTTTTTTTGTCCCCCCCCCCCCTGTATCCGCGCAGGATAAGAGTCTGAAAACCTCTCCAACCGTCTTTTACCGGGAAACATTCAACTGGGGTAAGCCGGCCGATCCGAAAGGCTGGGCCATGCCGGCTGGATTCTATCTCGAAGATCCTGACGATCAGGGGATGAACTGGCATTGGTGGCCTAACGACAGCCTGAATTCCACATTAACCGATGAGCCCCCGATGCTGTCAACTTCCCGCGAGGATGGTCATCTCTGTCTGTTTGGCGCACTCTATAACAATGATATCAACCCCTTTTATAATCCATACAAGCGCACCAACAATTCGATAGTGTTTCCGGCAATCGATTGCAGTCAGCGTTCATCAGTCATTCTTCAATTTGAGACCAATTTCAAAAACAACGGCTTCCAGCGTTTTGTCGATGTAAACGGCGGATGGAATATGAAAGTGGAGGTATCCCCTGATAATGGGATCCACTGGAACCAGTGGGACGCCAGTTTCGGTGTACCTGGCAATCAAAGACCGGGAGATGTTGACCCGGGCCAGGTGGTGCTTTTCCGGGAAAACCTGTCGGAAGTGGCTGCCGGTCAGTCGATGGTGAAAATCAGGATCACCTGGTACAACTATTTCGGACTTTATTTCTGGAGCATCGATGACCTGCAGCTCATGGAAGCTCCTCAATATGATTTGCGTATGGACAGTGTTGATATACATTGGGATAGTAAAATACCTTTTCGCGACGAAACGATCAGCTACGTGATGCCCTTATCGCAGATTGGACAGGGGCGTACATTTTACGGGTTTGGTTCCAAAATTACCAACATGGGAAAAGAGGAACTGACGAATCCGGTATTCACGGTGACAATTAAGCATGATGGTGTGAACGTGTTTGAGGAATCCAAAACTTTACCCTGGATTCTGCCGGGTTATAAAGACAGCATCAATCTCAATGGAAGATATGAGCCTAAAGAGAAGGGTACCTATGAGATCAAATACCAATGGAATCTCGGTCAGCCGGATGGAAATCCGAATGATAATGAGAAAACGATCATTTATAAAGTCTCCGATTCTGTTTACAATCGTGCTGGCGATAACCCTGATTATTCACTCATTGCACCCTATTATGCTCCGGATTTATGGGATCAGAATTACAACATGAATCATTTCATGGGTTCCATTTTTCCTATCTATGGGGACTGTGAACTGGATGGGATTTCGGCCTATTTCACAGGTGGCCGCGCGGACAGTCTGATTGATTTTGATTTTACCGTTTGGGAAGCAAAATATGATTGGGACATAATTGATCCTCAGTTAATCATGAGGACTGACAGGCTGGTTTTGGATTCATCTATGTTCAATACCTGGGTGTATCTGCCTTTCACCAAGGACGGCGAGTCGGAGTTTATTAAAGCTGGCAGCTTGCTATGGGCCGGCCTGGAGCACAGTAACTACCACACCAATGAAAAAGTTCGCAAAAATCAGGGTCTTGCAGTTGGTGGAACCTCCCAGATCCCGTACCACGTGCCGGTTGCCATGGCGGCGAAGCCAAGATTCAATTCGGCGTCCTACCCTATTAGCTGGTCCAACTGGCAAAACAAAACCCTAATGATCCGCCTCTACCTACACGGTACGGTGAATGCAACTGATCCGACAGAATCTGAAATTTTCTCCGTCGCCCAGAATTATCCGAACCCCTTCAACGGCTATACCGCCATCAGTTACTCGCTAGGGCAGAAAGCTGATGTCAGACTGGAGATCACCGACCTCACCGGCTGGGTGGTGTTCCGGAAAGAAGAAGGGCAGCAGATGATCGGAAATCATCGGATGACCATTGAGAATCCGGGATTGTCGCCGGGGATCTACTTCTATACGCTTTTTGCCGGAACCAATCGAGAAACCAAAAAGATGGTCGTATTGGAGGGAATGAGGTAAATATTAAGAACTACCAACCTCCTCACAATCCCCGGACTGAACCGGCACCCCTTTCGTGTTCGATATCCATTGAAATTGAGTTGTTTGGATATCTCCGAATAGTTCAGGTAGCCGTTTTTCATTTGGAAGGGTTCGATGAAGGTCAGTTTTGTTGAAGTGGATTAATGGTCAGCTGTCTGTCAGGTTGAATCCGATTTTTCTCCTTTCCTGGAATTCTGTTTCTTTTTGATTGGATCGCTCAAGTTGTTTTAGGTATTCGAAAATTAACAATAGTTGTTGATCTTGCTCAATATCCTTTTTCTGAATTTCTTCAATCAATCCTAGCATTCCAGGATGGTTTTGAATGGCAAATCTCAATTTGGTAAAAATTTTGATATTCTGTATATTAACGTTTATCGCACGCTTACTTTTCAAAACGCTTGACAGCATTGCAACACCGGCTTCAGTAAATGCATTAGGCAACTTTCGTCTGCCACCCCAACTTGATGTTCCATTTTGGAACATCAAGTTTTCAAATTCAACCGGCGTTAACCGGAACATAAAATCCCCTGGAAACCGATCGGGATTTCTGTTAACGGCTTTATTCAGATCCCTGGTTTCGACATTATATAGCACTGCCAGATCAAAATCCAGCATAACCTTTACTTCTCTTAACTCATAAATTTTTGACAGTGCGATTTTTTCAGGCAAAATTTCAGTATCAAGGGCTTCGATTGCAATAAGTATTATTCAATGGTATAGATGCAAAAGGTTGATCAAAAAAGAAAAATCCAACGATAAAAATTGAAAAGACGAGGGATTCAATTGCGAATGGCCAATTCACCTGGCATCTGAAATTCTTGGGGGCGCAATCTTTTTAACGGTTTACCACCGCCTTTTCACAATCCATGACCTGAGCCAGCACCCATTCCTTGTCCGATACCCATTGAAATTGAGTTGTTTGGATATTCTTTGGTGAATTCCAGGGAGTACATGCTATGTCACTTTGTTGAGGTAATCATCAAAATCGGCGCATTTTATGGTCTTTCCCTCCTCCGCATCCCGGATTGCTTTCAGGATGGTATCGTTCGGAATATGCGAAGATGCCTTTTTATTTTCGATGATTTCACCAACACCCATTTCACGGATCAAATCAAGGATGATACGTCCTTTCTTTGTTTTTTCGTTGATTAAAATGGTTGTCATATCGGTTATATTTTCGGTAAAGTTATGAAAAAGATAGGGGTTGGTATTTAACTCATCAAACGGGTAAGTGTTTTTTGCATTTATGCCGGGAAGACGCCGGACCTCTATTCAATTCTACTTTATTTTTACCTTCGCCGGCTAATTTAAAATCAAATGAAGAAAATATTCGTTCTGGCACTATGTATGGGCCTCATTAATGGACTATCTGCACAAGAGAGAAATTCAAAATTCGATGTAAAATTCGGTGCTGGGTTTGGGTTTATGGGTAGTGGCGATATGCTTACCCTGAGTTTGGAGAACGAATTGAACTATAAAATAAACAACTTCCTCACCGTTGCAGCCAGTTTTGGATATGGCAAGGGGGAACGTGGGGTTCACGACCTTACTGCCTATACCATGGGAAGCGTCAATGTTTTTGTATCCCCGTTCAGGAACAATAAAAGGAACAACTTAAGAATTGGCGGAGGTGCCTCAGTCTTCAATCACACAAATGTTTACACGAAATCCTGGAATGATCAAGACGGTTCCACTTATGACTTTTTCAGGAACAAAACCACCGGTTTCAATGTTATCCTGGAAGATGAACAACGGATAGGCTCCCATCTCCTGATTGGGATAAAAGCATATATGACTGCCGGTGCCGCTCAGGGTGGGATTGTCAGTGGAGCGATGATTAAAGCCGGGGTGATACTTTAATCATTTAGGCGGTTCTTTGAATCTGCCAGAGTATCGCTAAGAGGGAGAGATAACTTTACGCAACTTACTACCAATCTCCTCAAAATCCCCGGACTGAACCGGCAAACCTTTATCGTCCGATATCCGTTGAAATTGAGTTGTTTGGATATCAAACCAATGGAATGATCCGGGCTAATAGCCTAACTAATCAAAGAGGGAAAACCTCGAAGAACTTCGGCGGCCAGGTGGTTGCTGAGTTTTAGTATCGTTCGCTAAACCTGGGATTTACAACATTATTGTAAATCGATCCAAAGGTGTACGAAAATCCAACTTTCAGTGA
>CAIXKO010000342.1 GCA_903919925.1 uncultured Bacteroidota bacterium
AAAGACGAGTATTCACACTTCTCCATGAAGAAGATGCTGGAGAATTATTTTGATGGCAGCCTCAAACAGATGGTATCCTTCATTTCGAAAAAGGAGAAACTTACTCTGCCGGAAATGGATGAGTTGCTTAATGCCCTGGAGAACATCAAAAATGAGAAGCCATGAACCATCTGCCCGAAATCCTGCTTTCCAACCTGTTCCTGATACTCATCTGGGCATTTTCTGAGCTATTCATCAAAAACACCAGGAATTTCAATGCCAACCGGTTCTTTCTGCTGGCTGGTTCCATTCTGGCAGCCCTATTGCCCTGGCTGCCGTGGCAGATCAGGATCCCGGTGACCATCGAAGCCTTTCCATTTATTCCGGCGGCTCCAGTCGGAGAAACACTGGTCTTTGATCCCACCCCGGTTGTTGAGTCTGTTGCCCTGCCATCAGGCACACCGGTGAACTGGCTGGCGTTGATCTACTTTTCTATTGTCGGGATCATGCTGACAACTTTCCTGGCTCAGGCGGTCAGGATGTTTTTGTGGACGCATCGCCGTCCCGTTACCCGCTGGGACCGTTACCGCGTGGTTGAACTGAACAAGTCGTGGCCGGCGTTCAGTTTTTTCAGCATCATCTATTACCCCGAACCGTTCGAGCCCGACAAGCGGGAAACCATCACCATCCTCGAACACGAAAGGGTTCATGCCCGGCAGCTGCACAGCATCGACAACCTGCTGCTGCTGGTTATCCGGATACTGTTCTTTTACAACCCGGCCGTTCACCTGCTGGCTGGCCGTCTGCGGCTCACCCATGAATTCCTGGCCGACGCTGCGACAGCCGGCGCCAACAAGGCCGAATATTCTCAAACGCTCATCAGACATCAGTTTCTCGTCCCCCGGCTTTTGCTGATGCATTCATTCAATAACCAATCATTTTTAAAAAGGAGACTGAACATGTTAATGAAAAGCAACACTAGAAGGCGGGCAGCATGGATTTATCTGCTATTGGCGCCTCTGGCAGCCGGGATGATCGTCCTGAGCGGTTGGTCGGCATCAGCACAGGACCCCGAAATGGGACAAAAGGAAGTAACGTTGGCAACCGATAAAAAGATTAAAGCCTGCGATGAAATGCCCGAATTCCAGGGGGGCGACTATCTGGAATTTAACAAGTGGGTTATGAAAAACCTTAACGTCGACATGCCTGAACCTGAGAAAAGTTTGACGGGAAGAGTAGTGGTTTCCTATGTCGTCAGTTCAAATGGAAAGGTCAGGGATGTCAGCCTCCAACAGGGCTTCCACCCCACCTTTGATGATGCTGTGCTAAAAGCAGTAAGTTCATCACCCGACTGGAATCCCGGCAAGCTTAAGGGAAAGGTGGTGGATGTACCCTTGACCATAATTATGGAATTTTTTAAGCGGGGCAAACAGGACAAGAATGAACCAGCTGCTACCGATTCTGCAATCTCGGAACATAAGGACATGAAAATCTTTCAGGCTATTGAAGAACAGCCCCAGGATGCCGATAAAAAGGTAAAGGCCTGCGATGAGATGCCCGTATTCCAGGGCAGCCGCTTTACTGAATTCCCCAATTGGGTGCAGGCACAGTTGAAATTTCCCGAAGAGGCTGTTAAAAAAGGGCTGACCGGTGGAACAGTCAAGGTGAAGTTCGTGGTGAACAAAATAGGCAAGGTGAAGGATGTTTCCATCTACAAGGGTGTCGATCCACTGCTGGATGACATCGTCATGAGGGTGGTTGCCTCTTCCCCGGACTGGATACCCGGCAAATACAAAGGAAAAACGGTAGACGTTCCTTTTATGATCCCAATTAAGTTTGACCTTGACACGGAGGATGCCAAAACCGGCGCTGCCAGCCACCTTCCCGCGGTCGGGCAAGTTTTCCTGGTCGTTGAGGAGATGCCAACTTTCCAGGAAGGCACAATCGATAATTTCCGCAATTGGGTGCAAACCAACGTCAAATACCCGGAGCTGGCCAGGGAAAAGAGAATATCGGGTACGGAATACGTATCCTTTATTGTTGACACCACCGGCCGGGTGGTGGACCCCAAAATCATACGCAGCGCAGATCCGATTCTGGATGCTGAGATCATGCGGGTCCTATGCTCTGCACCTCTCTGGAAGCCAGGCAAGCAGCGGGGTCAGCTCGTTAACGTTTCCTTCTCCATACCGGTTAAATTCATTTTGGACGGACATGCAGTTGACCAGCTACCAAAAGATTCAGTGGGAAGTAAGAATCTCAAAGGAGAGGTCCTGGATCGCCAGGGAAATGCGGTTTACGTGGATGGAGTGAGGGTGACAGAAGCAGACATGAATGTTTTCCTGATTGTTGAGGAAATGCCCGAATTTCAGGGCGGATCGCTTGCCAAATTCCAGGGATGGGCTCAGGCGATGGTCAGATATCCCCAAAAAGCGATGCAAGAAAACAAATCCGGGACTGTGGAGGTCTCCTTTACAGTGAACAAGAAAGGTGAAGTGGAGGATGTTACGATCGAAAAGAGCGCTGGTCCGTTCCTCGACGAGGAGGTCCTAAGAGTTGTAAAATCATCACCTGCATGGAAACCCGGCAAACAAAGGGGAAAACTGGTTAAGGTTTCACAAACCATCCCGGTAAAATTCATATTAAATTAGTAGGGATAAGGGGTCAGAGGCATAGCCGTCAACCTAAGGGTTAGGTTGCTGTTCAGTTTCACGATACCCGATCCACCTCACCCCCGACCCCTATAGCCATCAACCTAAGGGCTTCCGGGATCTGAGATGTACCCACCCCGGCCCTCCCTGAAAAAGGGAGGGAGTCTGCTTCGTTGTTACCTCTCGGCGCAGCAGAGCAAAAGCACAAATTCTCTCCCGGTTTCAAAGAGGGGAATAGAGATTCATACAAAATAAAGAAGGAATCATTTTCAATGATCTGATAAATAACAGGATGCTGACGAAGTAACCTTCATCACGATAATTATTGCATCTATAACTGTTTATATGGCATTCCTTTTTGGTTGCGTAGTAAGGAAGCGCCAAGGCTGACTCCCTCCCTTTTTCAGGGAGGCCCTATGTTTGTAAAATGAAGCATAAGCCTGGATATTTATTAGTTTTGGATAACAATTCTCTTAACCATAAATAAACAGACTTATGCAAACACAA
>CAIXKO010000343.1 GCA_903919925.1 uncultured Bacteroidota bacterium
CGCATGGTGGCCCACAACGGTGAAATCAATACCATTAAGGGAAACCGTATGATGATGCAGGCACGCGAAGCGTTGCTTAAATCGGAAATCTTTAACGACGATCTGAAAAAGCTTTTTCCTGTAATCGAGCCCGATAAGTCGGACTCCGCATCCTTCGATAATACACTGGAATTCTTACATATGGCAGGGCGCTCAATCCCTCACGCACTTTGTATGATGATTCCCGAATCGTTTAATTCAAAAAACCCGATTCCTGATAGCCTAAAAGTGTTTTACGAGTACCATTCCACTATTATGGAGCCCTGGGACGGACCGGCTTCTATGGTATTCTCCGATGGCCGTTATATCGGGGGAACGCTTGATCGCAGCGGGTTGCGTCCTTCCAGATACATCATTACCAAAAACGATCTGATTGTGATGGGATCTGAGGTGGGTGTTCAAACTTTTTCGCCGGAGGAAGTGAAGGAAAAAGGCCGCCTGCGACCAGGGAAAATTCTCCTGATCGATACCCAGCTCGGTGTCATAATTCCGGATAAAGAGGTAAAAGCTCAGCTGAGCTCCAGAAATCCTTACGGCAACTGGCTGAAAGAGAATCGGATGGTAATGGAGGATATCGAGGTGAAACAACGCGTTACCTCCTCGCTGGGCGATCAGTTTAGTACATGGTCAAAAGTTTTTGGCTACTCAAAAGAGGATATGGAGTTGATAATTAAGCCCATGGCCATTCAAGGGGTGGAGCCTACCAGCTCTATGGGTAACGATACCCAGCTGGCCTGTTTCTCGGATAAGCCTCAACGTTTCTTTAATTATTTCCGCCAGATATTTGCACAGGTCACTAATCCGCCTATCGATTCTATCCGTGAGGGGCTGGTGATGTCGCTAACCAATTATATCGGATCGCTGCATACCAATATCCTCGATGAATCGCCCGCTCATTGCAAACTAATCAAATTTGATGATCCGATAATCACCAATACTGATTTGGGGAAAATCAAGGATCTCAAGCACGAGCAATTTTCAAACACCATTATCCCGATGGTATTTCCGGTTAAGGAAGGTGTTGATGGGTTTATTAAAGCCTTTAATGATCTGCTGAAAATGGCGGAAAAGGCAGTGGATGATAAAAAGAATTTCATCATTTTATCTGATCGTCAGGTATCAGCCGATTATGCACCAATTCCTTCGCTGCTGTGTGTTGCAGCGGTGCATCACCACTTGATCCAAACGCAAAAGAGAATGCAGATTGGGATCATGGTGGAAACCGCTGAAGCCCGTGAAGTTGCGCATTTTGCCTTGCTCTTTGGATATGGTGCCAGCTCGGTAAATCCATATCTGGCCTTTGCTGCGATTGATGATCTGATAAAAACCGGTCAAATCGATCTCCGCTATTCCGAGGCCCGCCACAATTACATCAAATCCATCGATAAGGGATTGCTCAAAATCATGTCGAAAATGGGAATCTCCACTTTGCGTAGTTATCAGGGCTGCCAGATGTTTGAGGCTTTGGGCATCAGCGATGAAATTATTCAGAAATATTTTACTGGCACTTCCTCAAAGTTTGGTGGGATAGGCTTCAATGAGATTTGCCAGGAGTCAATATTGTTCCACAGTGAAGCTTTCGGTAAAAAGAACCCGGTTTCCGACAACCGGTTCGAAAGTTCCGGCACCTATCACTACCGCAAATACGGCGAGCACCATGCCTGGAATCCCGAAACCATAGCCCTTTTGCAATGGGCGGCACGGACCAATGATTACAGTGTTTACAAGGCATTCAGTAAAAAAGTGGATGCTGAAAATGCAAAACCAACTTTTATCCGCGGGTGTTTGCAATACAAGCGTAATCCAATCGATATCAGTTTGGTGGAGCCGGCCGATAATATTATGAAGCGGTTTGTTACCGGTGCCATGTCATACGGATCCATCAGCAAGGAGGCACATGAGGCACTGGCCATTGCCATGAATACCATTGGTGGCCGGTCAAATACCGGTGAGGGCGGTGAGGATTCAGGCCGTTTTCATACTAATAAACGAAGCGCCATCAAGCAGGTGGCATCGGGCCGGTTTGGGGTAACCAATAATTACCTGATGAATGCCGATGAACTACAGATTAAGGTTGCCCAGGGAGCAAAACCTGGTGAAGGAGGCCAGCTGCCGGGTTTTAAAGTGAACGAAATAATTGCTGGATTGCGCCACTCTACCCCTGGCATTACCCTGATCTCTCCGCCGCCCCATCACGATATCTATTCTATCGAAGATTTGGCTCAACTGATTTACGATCTGAAAGTCACCAATCCGGGCGCAAAAGTTTCTGTAAAACTGGTTGCCGAAAATGGCGTGGGAACCATTGCAGCCGGGGTGGCCAAAGCATTCTCCGATCTTATCACCATATCGGGATGCGAGGGCGGTACAGGGGCCAGCCCCGCCAGCTCAATCAAATATGCCGGCCTTCCGGTTGAACTGGGTATTGCGGAGGCGCAGCAAACTTTGGTGATGAATAACCTCCGCGGAAGGGTTAAACTTCAGGTGGATGGCCAACTTAAAAATGGACGCGATGTGGTGATCCTCGGACTGTTAGGTGGCGAGGAATTCGGATTCGCAACCTCGGCACTCATCACCATGGGATGTATCATGATGCGGAAATGCCACCTCAATACCTGCCCCGCCGGAATCGCAACTCAGGATGAAACTTTGCGAAAACGTTTTATCGGACGATCGCAATATGTGATCAACTTTTTTAGGTTTATTGCCGAAGAGGTGCGCGAACACCTGGCCGAAATGGGGTTTGCTACCTTCGATGAAATCGTTGGACGGGCCGATCTGCTGGAGCAAAATCATGAAGTGGGCAACTGGAAAATGAAAAATACCGATTTTTCTAAAGTGATTTTCCAACCTAAAGAAGCAGCATACAACGATATCCGATATACTTACCCCAATATCAAGTCGATAGAGGATCACCTCGATCATACACTCATCCGCGAATCCGTAAAAGCAATCAAAAGCAAGGAGAAAGTGTGGCTCTCCCACACCATCAGTAATACACACCGCACGATAGGCGCCATGCTTTCCGGCGAAATATCAAAACGTTACGGCGAGGAGGGTTTGCCCAACAATACCATCATGGCAAGCTTTACCGGTACCGCCGGACAGAGTTTTGGCGCATTTCTGGTAAAAGGGGTGAGCTTCAGACTCGAGGGCCAAAGCAACGACTACATCGGAAAAGGGCTATCGGGAGGTCGCATCATTGTGGTACCGCCCGATGGGTCAACCTTCAAACCCGAAGAGAATATTATTATCGGAAATACTTCATTTTATGGTGCAACCTCAGGATCAGCCTACATCCGCGGGGTAGCCGGCGAGCGATTCTGCGTCCGGAATTCAGGAGCACGGGCCGTAATCGAAGGATCGGGCGATCACTGCTGCGAGTATATGACAGGAGGCAGGGTGGTGGTGCTCGGGGTGACCGGCAGGAACTTTGCCGCCGGAATGAGCGGAGGCATCGCTTATGTGCTCGATATTGAAGGGAACTTTGAGTATTTCTGCAATAAAGGTCTCGTGGAACTGGGTCCGGTTGAGGATAAGTCCGATATTATTGAATTGCAGGATATGATCAACAAACATCTGCTCTATACCCAAAGCACTATGGCCGCAAAAGTGCTCACCAATTGGGACGAATACCTGCCGAAATTTGTAAAAGTGATTCCGTTTGAGTATAAGAAAGTGCTGGAAGAGATTAAGTTACGAGAGTTGGAAAGAAAGTTGCAATTAACCGAGGACGATTCCACCCGTCACGAATAAAACTGAAAATCATGGGAAATCCAAAAGGCTTTATGCTGATACGCCGCAAAGAGGCAGGTTACCGTCCGCTGAATGAACGTATTTACGATTGGGGAGAGGTGGAGCAAACTCTCGACGATAAGGATCGTATTGATCAGGCTTCCAGATGCATGGATTGCGGTACGCCCTTCTGTCACTGGGGTTGCCCGGTGGGTAGCAAAATTCCCGAATGGCAGGATGAAGTTTCAAAGGGTAACTGGAAAGAGGCCTATAGTATTCTCCAATCCACCAATCCATTCCCGGAATTTACCGGACGCGTGTGCCCGGCCCCGTGCGAAAAGGCCTGTGTGCTGGCTATTCACGATGAAACGGTTACCATCCGCGAAAACGAGTGCTCCACCGTTGAGCACGCCTTTAATTTGGGAATTATCCGGCCCCGTATTCCGGAAACACGCACCGGCAAAAAGGTTGCGGTCATTGGCTCCGGCCCAGCAGGTTTGGTGGCTGCCTATATTCTCAACCAGGCCGGTCACGAGGTTACGGTGTATGAAAAAGATGTTGCCGCCGGTGGACTCCTGCGCTATGGGATCCCCGATTTTAAACTTACTAAAACCATTATCGACCGCCGGCTGGAGGTACTCAAAGGCGAGGGAATCCGTTTTGTTACCCGTTATCACGCCGGAGCCGATGGCAAGGCAGATGAACTACTGAATTCCTGCGATGCCATGGTATTGGCTGTTGGGGCTGGTCAGCCCCGCGATTTGCCCGCCGAAGGCCGCGACCTCAAAGGGATCCATTTTGCCATGGATTTTCTCACTCAGCAAAATATGCGTATCGCGGGTGATGATGCACCACCGCCCGCTAAAATCATTTCAGCCCACCTCCGGCACGTGCTGGTGATTGGCGGGGGTGATACCGGATCGGACTGTGTGGGCACCGCTATCCGCCAAAAAGCAGCCAGCGTTACGCAAATTGAGATACTCCCCAAGCCCGATACCCGCCGTGCCGACAACAACCCCTGGCCCTGGTGGCCCGATACGCTCCGCACCTCCAGTTCGCATCAGGAAGGATGTACCCGCCGCTGGGCTCTGGCAACCAAACGCTTTACCGGCGAAAAAGACTATGTTAATCAAGTGGAGGTGGTTGGAGTGGAGTGGGGTACCAATAGCACCGGCCAACGAGTAATGACTGAAATTCCCGGTTCTGCAGAAACCATTCACGCCGATCTTGTTCTTCTCGCCATGGGATTCACGCAACCCGTTCACCAGGGACTGCTCAACCAGCTTGGAGTAGAATACGACTCCCGCGGCAATGTAAAAGTCAACGCCGCCAAACAAACCTCCATCCCCAAAATCTTTGCCTGCGGAGATTCTGAATCCGGCGCCAGCCTCGTGGTTAGGTCTATCGAATCCGGAAAAGTGGCAGGTAGGGGAGTGGTGGAGTTTTTGGGAGAGTAGGGGAGTGGGTGGGCAAACCCCCAGGCTGAAGATACTATAAGGATATGAGTCTGTTCGAACATGATTGGATTGGACGGCAATCTGGAAAAAAATTGAATCTATTACCGGATTCTTCTTTTTAACTCGTCAATCGCTATTGGTTTTGCTGAATGATGAACAGGTAAGATATCAATTCGTTCACTAGAAACCAGGGAGTAAATAATTCTGTAATTCCCAAATACCAGCTCCCTGATAGTTTCATTGTTGGCTTCGGGCACCTTTCGGCCACTTAATGGATGTGACTGAAGTTGCCTGGCAACAATTCTAATTTTGGTTATCGTTATTCTTGCATATCGAACAGAATCTTTTGCAATAAATCCGGCAATACTAACCAAATCCGCCAGAGCTTGATCAGTCCAGTTTAAATGAGCCATTTCGGAAGTTTCCTGTCCAGATACTCATCTGGAGTTACCTCCTCGTTTTGGCTTTGTTGAAGTCCAATTTCGATTTTCTCCAGCAAAATGATTCTATCGATTACCTCATCAACCGAGAATTTGGTCGGTAATTGTTTGATTGTATCGATTACTTTTTCCCTGCTGAGCATTTCCTTTTAATTTACTTGACAAAGATAGGGAATTCTAACACTTATATCTATAGCCCGCAATAAAACCATGTTTTGAAAATTTTCACCTTTTTGGGGATCCCCCTTATTTCATTTATATTGCTCATCAAACAAGATTTATGAAACTCACGCTGCCCGCTTCCATTCTGGCTCTGCTCAGTTCCCAGGTATTTACTTATGACCGGGCCGATGATAGACCGAACCTGGTTTTCGTTTTTCCTGACCAGATGAGATCCTCTTTGCAGGGCTTCCTGGGTGAAGAGCCGGTGATCACGCCCAATATCGACCGGTTTGCCAATGAGGGTCTGGTGCTCACGCAAGCCGTTTCAAATGCCCCCGTTAGCAGCCCCTACCGGGCAATGCTGCTTACCGGTATGTATGCCATCAGTAATGGTGTGGTGACCAACTGCACAAACAAGGCCGGAGAATATGGTATTGAGCTTAAGGAAAATGCACGATGCTGGTCGGACATACTTCATGAAAAGGGATACAACCTTGGATATATCGGCAAGTGGCATCTGGATGCACCGCACGAGCCGTACATCCCCTGTTCAAATAATACCGGGGATATCAAATGGAACGAGTGGACGCCTCCTGACCGGCGCCATGGTTTTGATTATTGGTATTCTTACGGTACCTATGACCAGCATCTTAAGCCAATGTACTGGTCGACCAATGCCCCACGCGATTCTTTCAGATATGTAAATCAGTGGGGGCCGGAACATGAGGCTGATATGGCAATCCGGTATATCCGTAATGAACAGGGCAAGCTCCGCGATAAGAAAAAGCCGTTTGCGCTGGTCGTGTCGATGAATCCGCCTCACATGCCATACGAACAGGTTCCTGAAAAGTATGTCAGGATGTATGATTCAAAGGGAGCTGAAATTGAAGCGATGTTCCATCACCCGGCCGTTGCTGATACCTCCAACCGATGGGGCAAATATTACCGGAAAAACATCAAAAACCAGCTGGCAATGGTTACCGGCGTGGATGAGCAGTTTGGTCGTATCCTGGAGGAATTGAGGAAGGCAGGCATTGATAAAAACACGATTGTGGTATTCACATCGGACCATGGCGACTGTCTGGGTAAGCACGGCATGATATCAAAATCCAATCCTTACGAGGAGTCCATGCACGTTCCCTTCATCATCCGCTGGCCCGGGACCATCGAACCCGGCCGTGACAGCCTCCTGTTTTCCGTACCTGACATTTATCCCACGCTGCTTGGGTTGATGGGATTTGAGCATGACATCCCATACACTGTTGAAGGAACAAATTTCAAAAAGCTCTTCACCGGCGAAAAGGATATTAACAGGCCAACCTCCCAGCTTTACTTCATCACCGATGGCCAGCTCTTTAGTCCGCCAGCGGGCGTAAAGGGTGACATCCTAACTACCAGTGAGCGCGGCGTACGCACTAACCGTTACACCCTGTGTATCAGGCGCGGGCCCGATAACAATAAAACTACTTACCTGTGGGATCGCTGGATCGATCCCATGCAACTGCACAACATCAGCAATACTAATGCCGGTATCGTAAAAGAACTGGTAGCGAAAGAACTGCTGCCGTGGCTGAAGAAAACCGGGGATGGCTGGCTGGAATAATCCAGACAGTGCCCCAGCGTTAGAAATCCTCCAAGTTGTTTTTGCTAACTGTTCATTGTAATACTTTCATTTCCACACGCCTGTTTTTGGCTCTTCCTTCAGCAGTGGCATTACTGTCTACTGGAACCGACGGACCATACCCTTTAGCGGTAAGGCGCCTGCTGTCGATACCGTTTTTGGTCAGGTAATCAACAACACTATTTGCACGGGTTTGACTGAGGCTGTTATTAAGGGCCAGGCTACCCGTATTATCGGTATGACCCTGTATTTCGAGCCTTGTATCCGGATTGTCTTTAAGGAATTGAATCAACTTGTCGAGATCAGTAGAAAAAGCAGTGTTAATAACTGATTTGTCAACTTCAAAATATATTTTATTTAATACAATACTTTGCCCCACTTTTGCCTCTTCAATTCCTAATTCCAGTTTTACATACAAAGTGGCACTCCGGTTCAAGCCTTTAGTGGTGATTCGTTCGATGTTGGAAATATAGCTCGCCTTCTTTCCAACAACGGTAAAGTCGCTCTCCGCTTCTAACTGTGTGCGAAAAGTACCATCACCTGCACGACTTTGTTTGGCTGTAATACTACTTTTAGTTTCATTGGTGACATTTATCTCAGCCCCACCTTCGGGAATATTTTTAGTAATATTGATCACAACACCCGATAGCGTAAACCTTGGATCATTGTGTGTTAGGAATACGTTGATTTGATTGTCATTTGTTTCAAAATTTTTTATTGAAACAGTTTGTGCCATAGTATTTATATTATTTAGCATTCCACTCACCGTGTAATCTCCTGCTGAAACCGCATTAAAAGATACTTTTCCATCAGCATCAGTTGAACCACTCAACTTTTTACCTTCGGGCCCGCTTACCACAATATCTACATAGGGCAAGGGCTGACCGGTCGCTACATCCGATACGGAAATCACAATGTCTTTGGTATTTATTTTAGCAGGCACGGGCAATGGAGGTTCAACTATTTTGACTGGCCTTATTTTTCGGTTTGCGATTTTGGTTGCAATGCCAATGCTATAATATAGCTGGTTGCTGATACTTTTACTAAGCGCGGCCCGGTATTCAAATGTCGCAAGAATAAATGCCTCTTTAAATAAATTGATCTGCAAGCCGGCACCTGGTAATAAACTAAAACCACTGATGTTTTTATAGGATGAATAATTTGCCTTTACAACCAGAAAAGGACTGAAAACATGCTTATCGGATAATAATTTGATGTGCGCTCCAGTATTCAAATCCAGTAAAAAATGGGTGCTTCCGAATAAAGTATTGTCCGGTAATAAATAATTAACCCAACTGCTATTGAAAGTGCCAATCAGATCAATATTTTTCGTCAGGCCTTGAAAATAATCTATCCCAAATCCGCCTTCCATATTATTGGGATGGTTCCATTGATCGTTTTTAAGCACATAACCAATACTGTTGGCATTAATTCGTTGAGCCGTGGTAAAATCATTATAAAAAAAATGCAATCCTATGGTTGGGTTTTTAACAGGTGATGGCGCTTGCGCATTGGAAAACAGGAAGCAGCAGGCAGATAAAATAAAGGTGAAATATATTTTCATTCGTAAATATTTTTTAGCATTAGTTAATTACGTTTCATTATATTTAATAATAAGTACTATTTGCTTCTATTTAATTAAAATTGCCGTCCTTTTTCCCAAGCCTCATCTGAGATCCGGATCTTATTATTTAATTTGTCGCAAACACCAAACACTTTCGGTTCACTTCTACCCTGATTGTTGTCGTCGGCTGATGATATTGGTATCCCTTTGTAATCAAGTGTTTGAACGGTCCAGATAAAAACATGGCCGGTTGTATCTTTAAGGCTTAGCTGAGGACGCCAAATGTACTGTGTGGTGTTGCGTACTTCGGCATTGAGTATGGGCTGGTTACTGCGGAGAGCCTGCACCGGTTTTTGTCCGTCCAAAACTTCAAATACCTGCAGTAGGTATACAACCCGTTCCTTCAGCTGAGGTACCAATGGGGTCCATCTAAAAGTGATCACTGATTGAGCAATGCTGGCATCGAGCCATGTTTTGTCATTGGGCGCAAGCAGATAAGGTAGCTGATAAGTGACCTGAGTAAATGGGCGGCAAACCGGACTCTTGGTAAGAACTTCGTTTCTTTGACTACCAATCAACTCTAAACATAATTGATAGGAGCCCTCAGGCAACTTGCCGGTTGTTTGCAAACTATTGGCAATAACACCATCGGTAAACTGCAGGTTCTCCAATTGTAATACCTTATCCAGCGTAAAAGTATTGGCACCCGCGCGGATAGAATATATTTGTGCCGTTGCATCGTTGCTTGTGGCAATTATTCCTCCGTTTGAATATGATACCTGCGTTCTGAATTTAACTGAAACCGGTGAAGCAATCGGAGTATTGTGAATAACTGTCATTATCCCGGCCATGCTGTTGTTCCAATCGCTCAGATACGAAGGTGCAGGATATTGTATGGTAAGGGTTAAATTATATTGTGCTGATACAGTTTGATGGATCAGGCAACTAATCAGCAGGATATATATGAATATTTTGCTCATGGTACTATTTTATATCAATTAAAATATCTTTTACTTACCAAATTTGTAGAATAACGATGTTTTAAATGTGTTTTCTAAATATTGTGCACCCAGTAAAGAGGAAGGAGGGGTTAGTTCATTCCCGTATTTAAACAGGTTGATGGTGATGCTTGCATTCCATTTTAATTTTTTTGTCAGATTCCAATCGGCAGCAAGGGTAGCTAAAAGGTTATTGCTGGCTGTTGCCGGTTTTATCGTAACATTATTATATTGAAGTTGTGTCCTCAGATTAATCTTCTGTTTGGGGGAGTTCCAGCCCAGGCTCGTGCTAACTGAGTAGATAACCAGTTTAGTTGTGCCTGGTGTTGAGGTGTTCTGAAAATACATGGCACTGAAATCGGTACTGATATTGGGTTTACTAAAGAAAGTGGGTACATACATGAGCAGTGCCGTATGGCTGTTATTGCTGGTAATGGCCATGGTAAAGTATTCTGTTTCGTCGTATTTGCTCCAATTATAACTCAAACTGATTAAATTGCTCATTTTGGTAGTTGACCAGGTATAGGACGGATTAATGCCCAGATCGGTCCCAACATTTTTAATGCCCAGAAGACCAGGTGTTTGAAAACCATAGTTATTAAAATTGGCATTCAAGCTTAAATGTTCGTTAAACTGTGTGAATACATTTGCATTGGCAATCAGTTGCTTGGTCCGGTTTGCAGAATCGCTCCAATGACCTATTCGCTGACCGATGCTGGCCACTACATTAATTTTCTTTTTCCAGGCATTAAAACGTGTGTTTAACGTATATTCCAGCCTGTCGCTTTGTGTAAAAGGATAACCCATGGAAAAGTAACCGGCACCAAGCCATTTTGTGCTCAGTCCAATGTCCCAGTCTTTTCCCTTTTTGCCAAAACCGGCTTGTGCGGCATGATCCCGGTAGCTGCTTATATTGCTTGAAATAAACGGCTTAAAGTCCTTTAGCAATGGGTTGGGCGCCGGTGCTGATAAATCCCGTGAGCTAAAAGTGGTTCCAAATTCGGTTTGGCCGTACCATCCTTTTTCGGTTTTGAATTTGGTAACAAAACTGACAATAAAATTTTCGGCAGGATTTGGGGTAGGGGTCGATCCGGTTAATGGTGATGCAATACTAACTGAATCATCCTTGCTTTTTACCAGATTAAATCCTGCAAAATAGCTTCCTTCCTTTTCCAGGCCAATTTGCCCCATGGTGATGGTGCGTTTGTATGCACCCGCAAAAGTAGCCGGAGGGGTGGTGCTGATGTATGGCTGATAAGCCTGCTGACTTACACCCCTGAACAGCCGGAGCCTGAACTTGCCGGGGCTTAAGTTGATGCCATATCCGAATGTGCCGATATCACCCGTACTGAGATCGCTGTATTTGATGTATTGAGTGCCTAATTCAAGCCCGGCCCATTTGAAAGTGGGGTTAACGCCCAGATTGTTCATGGGATTGGACAGCCACTGTGTAAAAGTTTGCTTTGGAAAACCCGGAAGGTTGCCGAAGCCAAAGGGCGGTGATCCGAAATTATTGCGCATCGGGCTGAAATTGAAATTAAATGGCAGCTTAAATTCGCCAAAACTCATCACAGGCTGGAATATAAACCGGACCAGATTCGATGGCCTGCGCTGAGTATAGAACGAGGAACCTGAAGGATCCGTAGATAACCGGTAACCTTCGTATGTAACACCTGCAATGCCTGAGATGGAAAATTTTGGCGGATCTATCTGGGCATATAAATTATAAAATGCAGCATAGGCGAAAATGAATATGATTATTCTTTTCATTGATGTTTTTTTGAATATTATGTTTCATGGTACTTGATTCCGTCCATTTTAGAAATAAAATCAAAAGGCCGGTACCTGATTGATATCCGGCCTTTTGACTATTTGTAATCAGCATTTTGCTAATGCCTTGATATTAATTTTAATAACACATTGTCCGCATTTTTTATTACCGCATATAGCGGTAACCTTTAAGGTGTAGGCGCCTGCCTTTGTCGGGAGAAATGAATATTTGTCAGAAGTTGTATTTGTTCCCTGACCAACTATTACATTACCGGAATCCAGAACTACCCAGGAATATTTAACCTGGCAATCAGATGGAGTGCAAATATAGGTTCCAAAGGTACCGGTTACCGGCACTGAGGAACATGATCTGCTAATGGTAAATGCATTTGGATCGTTACACTTTATTTTATCACTAAATGGTTTCGGATCTTTCCAGTTAATTACCACTTCACTTACAGTCCAATTCCCGCAATTACAATCCAATGGTTTAATTATTATGGTAAATGTGCAGGGGGCACATGCGCATGATCCGCACTTAGGTGTGATAGTTACCAAATAAGTTCCAGGGTTGGTGAAATCAAAAGAAAATGAATTGCCGGTGCCCTGACCGATTATTGCATCCGATACTGAACCACCTCCTATTGACCAGGTATAGGTTGCCGTGCAGGCAGCATTATTTGGGTTGCAGAAAAAAGTTGGAGCAGTAATTTTATATTTCCCCGGGGCCAGGGTTATACTGGCTCCGCAATTTACTGACAAAGCTGATGGTTTTGGAGTTGCCGGGTCAGGATTTCTTTCAGAGTCATCTTTAATTGCGATAATACGGACAGGTCCTTTATTCCAATAATCGCAGCAGCAGGATGCCTGAGAAACCGTATCACCAATAACTATTTCAAAACATTCCACCTTTTCGCACAGATTACAGTTGATATCACGGAATGAGAACTTTACACAAACTTTTGCTTTAAGGGCACAGCAAGGGATCTTGCTCAAAGGCGGCAGGAAGAAAGACATGCTGGTTCCTTGAGCCGAGCTCAGATCAATTAATGATCCATTGTTCCATACCACCTCTCTTGGATTCCCATAAATGTTTGATGGCACAAAATAGCCAACAGCTGGTGTAACTCCAGATGTGGAAGGCTGAATACCAGCTAAATAGGTGGCACTTAAACTGGCCCACGTAAATGGCTTATTGGTACAGTCGATGCAATCATTATAGTTGGCGGTTAGCTGAAAATCAATAACATCGGCACGAACTTCACTATAGGGAGTGGTTCCGCCAACAATGTTCAGCTGGGTAGTAAACAAGCTATAGTTATTACCCTGATAGGTTTGTTGTGAAAGAACATCTTTGCTGTGACTGACATTAATTTCATTAATCTGCGGACAGCAAATGGAATCACATTCAACGACATAATAGTACTTGCAGCTGTCACAAATTATGTCGCCGCACCAGCCATACGTTTGCAGGGTGAAAGTCCCCTCCGTGGCCGGAAAAATCAATGGCATTTCACCCGTTGTCACTCCGCCCGGACCCTGCAGCGTGTAGGTTACCTTTTTTTGACAATCCGCTGAATCACAAATATAATTCGCATCAAAATTTACAATCTGGTTGCATGCCGGATGGTAGGTTGCACCGCATACCGCGTC
>CAIXKO010000344.1 GCA_903919925.1 uncultured Bacteroidota bacterium
GCGGTTAACTCTAAATACTGAAACCAATCCTTAAGGTCTTGAAGCTCGTCAATATTTATATCTCCAGGCAGGCGTATTATGATTTCATTTTCTGTTCGCTCTATAATCATGTCTTTTGCTTTTTACAAATATACTAAGATTTTTTAATCAAAGATTTTCAATACCTACGCAAAGGGAGTTAGTACGCAGATGAATTCACTTTGCATTAATTGCCAATCTCAAAAACAAAGTGTCGTCATCACTTGAATTTGTTTATGCAATTTTGTATTTTGTTCAAACTTATAAACAGTTCAAAACAAGGTCATGAATACCAGATGCATGCCAGGATTTCATGCTTGGAACGGCTATAAATTTAGCCAATGTGGTTTAGAAAAGCCTACCATCGAATGGGTATACATCCCTGGTGGCACCTTTACTATGGGTAGCCCCACAGGCGAAGTTAGCAGGGAGGCTGATGAAACCCAACACCAAATAACTGTGAGTGCATTCAAGATGAGCAAGTACACGATAACTGTGGCAAAGTTTAAAGCATTTGTTGATGCCAAAGGATAAAAAGCGATTCCGACAAAGGGAAAAAGTATCGTCGAAGTGCGATCCTGACAAGCACAAAATTTAAGCCCAAAGCTGGCGTGAACTGGAAATGTGGTGTAAAAGGGAAACCAAAACCGGCGGTGGAATACAACCATCCGGTCATCCATGTGTGAGTGGGAACGATGCAATGGCTTTTGCTCAGTGGATGGGATGCCGCCTACCTACTGAGGCTGAGTGGGAATATGCTTGCCGCGCAGGAACAAGTACACCGTTCAGTGATGGAGACAAACTGACTACCTCACAAGCTAATTTTGATGGCCTCTTTCCATACAACAACAAAATAAATGGTACATATCGTGGCGATACAACACAGGTAGGCAGCTTTTCCCCCAATGGCTGGGGATTGCACGATATGCACGGTAATGTGTGGGAGTGGTGCAGTGATAGGTATGGCTATTATTCCGCAGGAATTCAGGTTATGGAAGAAAAGAGCTTTAATATACCCAAATTGTTTAAACAACATCTGGCTGAGAAGGACGTCCAAAAAGGGAATTCGGATACTGAAGAGGTTTTGCTAATATCATTGGCAGCTGATGAAACTGAAAAGTATGTTGCAGTTTTAGCCGATGCTAACGCCAAAAACCCAGGACCTCCCGAAGATTCAGTAGATACCAGTAGCCGGATCTATATTATGTCATTTATTATGGGAACTAATCCAGAAATGTCAGAAAAAGAAGTTGTTACCCTGGCAGATGAGATTTATTCCAAAATCCATGGAGTAGAACTAAATTTCGATGACCAATACTCGGAATACCTTGCTGTTAAAAGTGTATTCGATGGCATTGACGAATCTTTTGGCCAAATTAATCCGAAAGGCCCTGCAACGGAGTTTGATCACGTGTGCCGGGGAGGGGGTAGCCTGCATAGCCGTCAACCTAAGGTTCTGGCTGAACCCCCAGACTAAAGATCTGGGGTTAGTAACGAGCCAAATGCAAGATGTGGTACCAAGTTTTACTCCGGTTAACCGATGGATGGGAAGGTGTCTGGTAACCGGGCTCAAAGCCCGGAGACGGACTCTTAATCAGCTTATCAGGAGAGAGTTATCATATACGGTATTAAATGAAAAATGCTTGCCAACATCCCGGTCATCGCTTGATATACCAATCGACCAATCGACCAATCGACAGATCCTACCGATCCGGGACTTCAGTCCGCAACCCAACCAACTCAACATCAATCGGTTAATCGGGGGAGCACTTTGTACCACAGATTGCATCTGACTCCATATTAACCCCGGGATTTATCCTGGGGCTCCTCACCAAGCCGCACAACCCCTACTGCCTTCCTCCATATCAGTCAACCCTGGTTTTATTGCGGAAATAACCCTTAGGTTGACGGCTATGGGGTAGCCTGGGCCGACGGTGCAAGGTGTTGTCGTGCGGCGAAGCGTCGCTGCGAATACCCGGCCAGCCGCAGCAGCGATATAGACTTCCGCTTGGTCTCTGACATTTAAACCAGAAATGTTTTCACTTCCCATTAAAGCTGGATGAGTTGGTAAATTGGGATAAAGGGACGACCCGACTATGACACAACGAGTATTGGAGCTTGATGGTTACTTTTTTAAATTTCACTCACTTAAAGTTAAAACACTTACCTTAGCCCACACGAACATGATTCCCATAATAATACCAACTACTGGAAGCTACCTATCAATAAAAAGATAAAAAAGAGATAAAAATGGATCCAAAAGCATTTTTCGAAACCCAGGTAACGCTTTTCCTATCTCTATTCCCACATAAAGACTGGATTACAAGACGTGATACGGCGAACAGTTCTATTTCTTTAATTCCTCCACAATGGACTCTCCACCAACTTTATCGAGGTGTTTTTTTTGAATTTTCAATTAATGTCAAAGGCGAAATGATGTTTTCAATTGGAATTGAAAATCCTATCGCTTTTGAACATCGTATGGAGTTTAAAAAACGTCTTTATGGTTTAATCAGTAAATCAGACAGCTTATCAAAATCCATTATAGGTTATGCTGTCTCTTTGGAGCAAAGAGGGAAATTTCTAAAAAAGCAAATACCTTTCCTATCTGACACCAACGCTCTAATGAATAAGGAGGTTGATTCGTGGTTTCAAATAATTCCGGTTGTTAGTGATTTAATCAGTTCCTTTAAAACTGAAGGAAAAATAATTACCGATTTCCGTGCTCTTAAATCAGGCTCAAAAACAGTTATTTCCAATAGCAGTAAGGAAAATTCTGATGTCGAATACGATGAAGGAGATTCAGAGGAAGATGAATATTTCGACTATAATCCTAACAGGAAGATTTTTACTCAAAAAACTGATTATGGTGTAGATTTCTTGCTCAAATTAAACAAACGCGGTAAACTCAACTTACAACCGGATTTCCAAAGGCAATTTGTTTGGGATTCTGCCAAGTCAAGCTCGCTTATCGAATCGTTATTGTTAGATGTACCAATCCCGGTAATTTATTTAGCCGAAGACACTGACGGCGTTTTGTCAGTCATTGATGGGCAGCAGAGACTTTGTAGCATATTTTCTTTTATTGACGGAAAATTCCCCGACGGTAAGGAATTTTCTTTAACTCAATTAAGAATATTAAAAGATTTAAATGGGAAAACTTACCGCGAAATCGAATTGAATTATCAGGAAAAGATTGATTCATCTCCCTTGTCAATAATTATTATCAAAAAAGAGTCAGACCTGGAATTGCGTTTTGATATTTTTGAGAGGCTTAACACCGGCTCTGTCAAATTGAATGATCAGGAACTTCGCAATTGTATATACCGGGGCAACTATTTAGGCCTTTTAAAGAAATTATCGGCTGATACGGATTATAGTGTAAATGGAAATTAAGAATCCCCACTTTTCGGAAAATAAGAATCCCCAGGTAGTGGTATAAAACATCATAGCCTTCGTAGTTTTAAAGTGCTAACCAAAAACTAACGAAGGCGTATGAAGACACAATTAAAAGTTTTAACCATGTACAACAAAATTATGAATCTTTTCCGAGATGGGCTGAGCAAAAGTGCCATCAGCCGACAAACGGGGTACGATCGAAAAACAGTCCGGAAGTATCTGTCGATGACCGAACAGGAATTGGAAGGAGCACTCGAACAAATCAAGCACAGGACCCATAAACTGGCTCCATATGAGGATTTTGTCCGTCAGCGAATTGCACAGTATCAGTACTGTACTTCTGCCCAGGTGGAAGATTGGCTGAAGGAAATTTACCCGGATCTTCCGCTGGTGACCCCCAGGACGGTTTTCGCATTTGTTAAATGGGTTCGGCTCAAGCATGACCTTCCACGACCGAAAACCTTGCCCCGACAGTGCGAACCCGTTGAAGAACTGCCTTATGGAGAACAAGCCCAGGTTGATTTTGGACAACAAATCCAGTACGATGGGGACGGCAACCGGGTTAGGGTATATTTTATGATCATGGTACTTTCCAGGAGTCGGCAGAAGCATATCTGGTTCACAGACCAACCGGTGACTACCCGGTTCGTGATTGAAGCCCATGAAAAAGCTTTTGCTTACTTTAGAGGGATCACCCGAATGGTGGTTTATGATCAGGATTGTACGATTCTCAAGGACGAAAACCACGGGAGCCTGATCTATACCGATGACTTTGCACGGTATCTGCAGCAGCGAGGTTTTTCGGTTTTCATGTGCCAAAAGTCTGATCCTCAGACTAAAGGTTATGACAAGTATATCGTTATGTAAAGAAATACTCATTATGCATTGATTAATAACGATTTACTGGCTCAAATATTTACCTAAGTTTTCATATCATTGCTCAACTAATTAAATAAGAGCAATCTATGGAAGAAAAA
>CAIXKO010000345.1 GCA_903919925.1 uncultured Bacteroidota bacterium
GCCGAGCTGATCCGTTATTACCAGATGTACGCTGCCGGTCCGCGCGTTGAATTTTCTTTTATCAAAAAGCAGCCGGTAACGATTTTTTATAGCGCTTTATGGGATTGGAAAGGAAGCAAGCTTGCCTCCATGTTTGGCATTTATTCGACCTTTGGAAATAGGTGGAAAGAAAAAGGATAGGTTCGGTGGGCGATCCACCTCACCCCCCATCCCCATAGCCGTCAACTTAAGGGTTTCCGGGATCTGAGCTGTACCCACCCCGGCCCTCCCTTTTTCAGGGTAATGGTGCTAACTTAATAATATTATTTATATTTTCGGTATGCGCCTTGTTTGGTGCGTCTTTCATATGTTCTGTTGGGTTTTCTTACCTGCAGGATTTGTTTTAGAATCAATTGATTCAGCTCTTCTACGACCCGAGGACCATCGATTGTATATTCTTCCCTTTTTGTCCATAAGAATATCCTGATGAAGCGTATAGAATTTAAAAATGAGATCTTCTTTGGGGGAAAAAGGCAAGTCTTTAATGCTTGCGTAAATGATTTTTCGGATCAGATTGTAAGTAGCCAAAGAAACACAAAGCTCTTTTAATGCCATATCCGGTGTTTTGGAGCGGAGTACATTGATGTCCATTACGGTTTTGATTTCCCGGATTCCGATTTCAATATCCCATCTGGTTAAGTATAGAAGTTGAATATCTTCTTTGAGGATGGCTTTATTTAAGATTGTGGTAATTAATACGTAATCATCTCCCTCGAGACTCCGGTATTGTATCCTTCGAAGTAATATCTTGCCAGGCTTTTCCTTGTTGTCAAGCCACTTAGAACGGCTTTTAGGTGTTTTAATCTCAATAATTTCATCTCCTTCTGCCAGTCTTTCTTTCACTTCATAGTTCCTCACTCTTTTAGCGGGTACCACGATCTCAATACCCAATCGTTTGCATTTTGAAATAATTTCAAAACAATTATACAGGTCATCTAACAATAGCAGAGATCCTTTTGGCAATTCATCAAGCATTTCATAAAACAAAGACAGTTCACTTACGTGCCGGTTTGATAATTTATAATTGTACAGTTGCCCGGTTCCTCTTTCAATGATTACCTCGAGTAATCCTTGTGGATATCCTTGACTACCCACTCCATTATGTTTCACCTCATATTGTGCTCTTATTCCTTCGGTATCCTGCAATTGCAGGTAGGTGCCGTCCGCCGAGAAAACACGGTACCCATTCCAGTGAGAATAGCAATTCTTCGCCCCTTCTACACGGCTGGCTTTAAATAATTCAGTGACTAAATCCATTGGCACGCGTTCCCGTGCTTTGCTAAAGGCTGCTGTGTTTAAGGAAATGTCCTTCTCTAAACTTTTGGGCATATGCAAAGCGTATGTTTTAGGTCTTCCCGCCCTTTTTGAGGTGGAAGCATCTGCTTCTTTCTGAGCTTTCAGGTTTTGCTCTAATTCCGCAAGCGCTTGAATCTTGTGTTCCTGATGGATCATGTAATAGAGATCAACGGAATTTTTCAGAGTCTTGTCTTGCTGCACAGCAGTCAAAACCATGGTTAGCAAAGTGTTGTGAACGGTAAATACTCTTTCTCTTGTTTTTGCCCCTTCAGTTTTTAATTTCAAAACTTCGGAGGGAAACTCCTTGTCCAAAAAACCAATAATGTTTCCCATTTTGCATTCCTGGATTTTACTGCTTATGGCCAGTGATCGGTTCTCTTTCATACTTTGTGATATTTGTTTACCACAAAGATAATATATTATTTAAGTTAGCACCATTACCCCTTAAACGGGTGAATTTTTACAGGAAATATTTCAAAGAACTATAATTTAATACTTTACAAAAAGTTCCAGACACAAGCCAAAAAAAATATAGACAAGGGTTTGTTAATCAAAAAAAACAAGGTCCTGATCCCGGTGGATGGCGTTTCCATATTTCACGGCATTTTGCATTTCAGTTTCGAAAATGAAAATACTATCACCCCCGTCGAATGATTTCCTAAATTCACTCTCAATCTTAACACGCAAAAGGTCCTGAATACGTTTGCTGTTATTGATTTCATAAACGGAGTACTGTAGTCTCACTCCCCCGGATTTTGTCAGCATCTTGGCAAATCTGGTGCGAAGTTTGTCGTTCGAAATATCGTAGCTAACTACCAACATGGCTATTTAATTAAAAACTTTGGGTATAGACTTGAATCACAATTTCTCATAAAGCATCGGTAATAGTCCCTGATATATTTGAATATCAAGATCTTTTGTTCAATAAGCAATTCAAAGAACATCCTTGTGTAATCGCTGTTTCTTTCATGTTTGAGAAGAAACTCATTCTTGAATATTTTGAAATCATCATTTTTACACTGCCCTAAATTGAAAGCTTTCAGTACTTGGTGATCAACCAGACACCGGAATGGTTCAACCAGATCGCAAACAAGAGATTTACGTTTGAACCAGAGACGATGGTAAACCCCGATGTATGGATCAAAGCCAAAGAGACGAATAAATACCTCGATGTAGTTGAACAGGATAGTGTAACCAATATCAAGTGTCGCATTTACGGGGTCAATCCGGGTCCGTGGGCATCGGGACTTCCAATCTAGTTTTTCAAAATATGCATTGAAGAATGATTTAGCTGCTCTTCCTTCCAGTCCCATGATTGTGTCGTAATCAGATGCAGTGGTAACACGATCGATAGAATCCCGTAAATGAATCCGAGCCTTTTCAATCGAAAGGGTCTTCAGTCTTACCTTATTCAAAAGAATTAACTGGTTTTGCAGTTTGTTGGCAACGAGGATTCTGGGTATTTCCAAATCGTTTTTGTCATTTTCGTACTGCCTTTTCCTCAGCAGGAAGTTTGCTTCTGCGGTTATTGAAAAGAAAAAAACCGGTCTGAAATTCGGCTTCATAACAACAAGCGGAATTCCGTTTTTTGTACATTGGTCAATCAGCGGGGTGGTCACCGTGATATGCCCGATAACGAAAAGCGCCAGTATCTTTTGAAAAGGAAGCTTAGTCAGAGTTTTCTTTTTATCCACATCTTGGAGCAACAGGGAGCCATTGGAAACGCGTAAGGCACGATTTTCCAGGCAGTTAATTACAAAGACTGAACGATATGCTATGTCCTTAGCTGTAAACATTTTCGGAATCTGTTTTATCGCAAAGATTACAGTATATGCAGTGCAGACATTTATTGCTGTTAACTTGAAAGGTCTGTGAAGGATCGAATTTCTTAAACTGATCGATAAATCCCAGCAACTCAGCTTTGTCTTTATTAGTGGGTATATCTATGGGGAAAGTACGATTGGTCGACAGGGAATGAAACTCTAACCGGTCAACCTCATATCCCATTTCTTTCATGCAGAAATACTGCGCCCAAAGTTGATAAATTTGTCCTCGATAAATTGTCTCAAGAAGATATTTCCGCTCCTTGAGTAACTTCTCCTTGCCCTTGTAGAGGTCAATTTTGCCAAGCACTCCAAGTTCCTCGCTATACACAGCCAAACCAGTTATCTCGTCTTTAAGGCTACTGTAGTTTTTTTCGTCAATCGATGCATGTGCTGCTTTCCCCAGAGTTTGAGGGGTTGCATGGAATAGGTCTTCACTACCTCCGGCATACACATTGTGCAGATAGATGGAATATGGACAGAAAATGAAATCGTTGAGTTCTGATATTGGAATGTAATCGTCCATTACTGTCTGAAGTTTTGTGCATATTCCAACCATTCCTTATTGCTGATAGCGAGTTTTAGCTTTTTAGGATCTTCGTTAGTTCGTATCTGTTCGATGGCCCAAAGTCCCTTTCGGGCGATGTTATATGCTCCGTTGGCATCTGCATTCTGGGGCAGTGTGTCAGGCGCTGTCCGGCTGTCAAAGAAATATCCCTCGCTGTTTGCTACCGGTGAAATGAGATAATCGGTTTCGGTACCGGTAATGCTGTTACGCATCTGAAGAGTCATTTTCAGCAGATGCAGCATTCGCTCGAAAAACGCTTCGTCAACCTGCCTT
Source organism: uncultured Bacteroidota bacterium (assembly GCA_903919925.1). Classification (GTDB taxonomy): domain Bacteria; phylum Bacteroidota; class Bacteroidia; order Bacteroidales; family UBA12481; genus UBA12481. Next base: position 4,000 of record CAIXKO010000345.1, read on the forward strand.
ATGAAAGCGGGTTTGATATCTTTCTCCTTCAGGTATGGTATTTCATACTTTTGAAACAATGCGGCATACTCTCCGGTCAGTTTGATCTCCCTGGTATCCCATTGGGTGTTTTTTTCCGGATTCGGGAAAGTCTCGATTCGGCCTTGATTCGTGCAGAGTGTCCAACTGGTCCTGCTACCTTCAGCCTTGGTAGTAAAATCAGAATAGTCGAATTCAAACTCAAAATAATCCTTTCCCGGGTTGAAACGTACAGCTTTGAATTTGCCGAAAAAGGCTTTCGCTTTCTCTACATTCTCGTAACGGGTGTCAAAAAGATTTACAAAACCGGTGACCGGATCCATTTTGCTTGTGTTCCAGGCCGGAACATAGAACAGAAAACCGTTCTGTTTACCCATTTTTTTGAAACTTTCAAACTGGTTGGATAACTGGTAAGCTTTTAGTGTTCCGCCCGTTTCTGCAGGTGATTTCTTTTTATCGACAAGGAAGTTAAGTTTGTCGATCAGCATTTTTTCAAACTTCTGGTAAACCTGTTTCTCCACTTTCTGACGGCCTCGCATAAAGCCGGTGTTCAGATCTTCAAGGACCACGATGGCATTATGCTTCACCATGAGTTGGGTTATCTTATTGATGACCTGGCTCAGGTAACCTTCTTTCAGGTCTTTGATAGTTTCGATGGTTTTCCAGCTACGCCGGGCCTCTTCCCGGGTCCCTTCCTTCTGATCTAAAAGGTGATGGTAATCTGTCCGGTAGATCTGGCCGTTGTATTCGTTGACGATTTCATTAAGTGAGTATTGATGTATAATATTCCCGTTCTGGTCGATCAACGTCAAGTAGAGCAAATGCCTTTCTCCTCGGTCTATACCGATGACATGAACATTTGTATTCTCTTTGAGGAACTTATTGGCAATGGGAATGATATTACTTGTTCCCCGGGCTTTGAAGTTCATGGTCAATGGTACATGGAACTGAAACTTGTCCAAAGTATACCGGCGATCCTTGATGATGTCATAAGAAAACTGGCTTTGCTTTCTGGCATTAAAATCATTCTTGTTTGCGATTGTTTTGTATGCCTCATGGATGATTTGGTTCTCCTTTCTGATGCTTGATTTTCGATAGAAAACTTCTGCCTGGCCGTTCAGCTTATACACCACATCTTTCAGATTTCCGGCATCGAAAACCATCTTCCAGTATAGAGTGTGGAGGTTAGGCGTTCCTTTGCTATTTGCGGAAAAGTCTTTGTTGTAAATCTGAAACAAATAAAGGTTACCCTCATCAACCATCTCATTAATGTAACTCTCAGGTATTGACCTGAATGAAATCTTGTACCCCTGCTGTTCGACTTCCCGGTAAAATCCGCTTAAATTATCATAGCTGGATGTATTGGAGAAATTGAAACCAAAGTTCTTCCAATCCTCATGTTTCTGAATGGCAGCCTTAAAAAAGTCGATCAGGTCATGGCAGTCATTCAAATTAAAGCTGGCTCCTTTTTTATGCGTTTCGTTCTTGTAATTTTCCATCAACTTCGCTGACGGGGCAAATTCATCTATCCGGGATTTAGAAAAGAAAACCTTTGGCAACATTTTGTTGGCACCAGGCAATAATTTGTACTCCATTTTTTCATAGCTGGCACCTCCGTCCTGATCGATCTTTCCCTTAAAAATCCGGTTGTGCTTACTATCCATAATACCGAGGAAAAACAATTCTCCCCTCCGGAAAATCAAACTTGTATTGTCAGACTCCTTATTCACGTCCCATCCATCAAGCAAGGTTGAATTCTCAAAATTCAGTTTCATCTTTTCAGTGGAATACGGTTTACGCGTCAGGTAATTTCGCACCTTGCTATAAATAGGAGTAACCGTATCAAGGGTATTCCAATGTGCGGAGAACTCACCATAAAACCGTTCATCCTTACCCGCTTCGTCACCATTCCCTAAGAGTGGTTTGATGAACCATTGCAACTCCTTGATGCTGTCAAGAAATATTTTTAATCTTTCAACGCTGACCTTGTCCTGGGCCAGGTTCTTGTCCTGCGGATACGAATTGTTCAATAAATCTACGACCGATTTGTAATTTGTCTCTATTCGTTCAAACAGGTCGCCGACATCAGCGGTCTTCCCGAGAAGCGCAAAATGTTCCCGGATCCCAATGCTAGAGGTCCCGTTCTGAAGTTTCAGGCACTCATCAAGGAAACCGATGGAAAAACTGCTTTGGCTCCTTGAATATTTCTTTTGTTCTTCCAGGTACCTTTCGGTTCCTTGCTTGGCTTTGCCCTGATAATTCTTGTCGAACCAATAATCTATTCCCTTCTGAATCACTGACCAATCGCCGAACGCTTTTTGTGAAATGTCAGTCAATCCCAGATCATTTCGAAGAAAAATGCCATTCAAGTCAAAATTCGGAATGTTTTGAAGCAGGGATTTCAGGGAATTTTCACCCTTAACATTTTTATTTATGACCTGAGCATTGATGTCCTGGTAAAATTTCTCAATGGTTTCCAATAATTCATCATCTCCTGTAAACTGTTCAGGAATATAGGATGCTGTCATCCGGTCGCTTAGTATCTGTTTGTAGAGCGGTTTCAGCTTAGGAAGCCGTTCTTCCTTCCTGGCTGTTTGGTTGTGCAGGTTTATGTATTCATTTAGCCCCTTGATTTTCTCCTGGCCTTCAACAGGTACATACCCCCCGATAAGATGATTGTATCGGTCAATCCCGGTTTGTGTCAGCGTTTCGTTAAAGAAATCCGCAGTGAACATATCCCCCACACATGAAACCTGGACGACAGGTCCAAGTTGAGAATCACCGAGTAAATCGTTTAATTTTTCACGGATCGACGATTCTGATATCTTTTCAAAAGAACGGACGTTGTCGAGGAACCGTGGAAGGTTTTCATGAATCAGTCTGTAAGCAAGGGCTGTTGCCTTTTCCTCATCCGAGTATATGTTCTTTCGGTTTTCGTGGAAACCGGTAAAGTATGTTGTGAAATTACCAAACCCTTGCACAAGTTCCAACTCCTCCACAGTTTTTACAAAACCTTTTAAAACTTCTCGGATCAGTTCCTTGGCAAACAAGTTCTTGTAGTCCTCATGCTTGGTGAACCGCTCAGCAATCTGTTTGCGAAGTTTCGACTTCACCTCTTCAAATATCTTTTTTTCTTCCTCACTTCTAGCTTGAATTCCAAAAAACCTGACATATTCATCGATTCCAACTAGCACCATACCTTCCAAGGCTCTAGAGATGAAATTTTTATGATACTCATCAATAATTTTCTTCACTAGGAGGTAACTTTCCGCACGAAGTTCGTCTTTGTCCAGAAACCCTTTTTTCTGAATATGTTCAAGGGTTCTTCCCTGCGGAATCAATTCAAATCGCAAGGTTTTTGAAATGGGATACAATCCGGTAAAACTGCTGAAATTTGTCATGGTTTGGTTTTGATAATATAATTCACAACCCTATGGATATGAAGGCCTTAGTCAGTACAAAATTCCGGTTAAGGTCAATTTACAGATTTCTGAATAATGTCCGTTAAAGGTTCAGGATTTTGATAATAAAGGTATACAGGATAAAGAATATAAACAAAACCTGAATTGGAACTTTTAGATGTAGCATTGACCCGCACTAACTTTTGAATTGCGTCAGAAATAACACACAAAATGAAATCTAAAAAATTAGTACGGCTTTATGTTTGGCTACACCAGAGTTTCTTTATTTCTTCAATCGAATAAGGAGGCTTTTGGCTATGCACCATGGTATGACAATTGGGGCAAATTGGACAGAGGTCTTTGATCGGATTTATTTCGTATTCCTCACCAATTCCAGATAGAGGTTTAATGTGGTGAACATGAATAAAACCTTTCCCAATTATACCAAACTGTTTCTCAAAGTTAAACCCACAAATAATACAACTTACCCCGCTTGCTTCAAGGCATTTTTGTCGAGCGTTGAAGTCACGTTCATATGCATTAACAGTTATTCTTTTTAAAGCACCTTCAAAATATTTTTCATCATCATTAACCTCTATTGTTTCTGGAAACAGATTCATTGATGGAGTTATTAAATCATGTCCAGAATTTTTCGAGAGCGTTTCTTGAATAATATTCTCGTTGCTTTTTTTCCATTGCTCATATATTCTCTTGTTTTCTTCTTTATTCCATGCTTCCCCCCCGAACGGGCATTCAGTTTCTACAGCGGCACGAATCTCCGCACGAATTCTATTGGATATTTCCTTTCCTAAATCTTTACCCCTTAAGTTGTAACTTCGAAATAAGCACATTGGATTCCACCATCCTTTTTTTCCTTTTTCGGTTATTTCTTTTGATAACCATTCAGAGAATGCTTTTTGCTTTCCACCGTTCTGAATTAATTTCATAACTGAATCATAGTCGCGTTTGGATTCATTCGAGTCATCCAGTGTTGCTTTAATGTCTTCCTCAAGATTATCCATTTATACGGTTGTGTTTTTAAAATATTAAAATTCTATCAGGATCAAAATTCAAAGCTATTTCAAATTGTTTAGCTTACTACGATATGCGAGGCTTTTTCCCATCAGTGTATCTGTCAGGGGGGCATCACAATTTTGTTAAGGGAATTCTTTGATATCTTGTCGGTTAATTTTCGTTATAGCCAAATCAATTGAAAAGTTTACCTAAGTCTCAGTGGGACGGTCTCACCCTCA
>CAIXKO010000346.1 GCA_903919925.1 uncultured Bacteroidota bacterium
CGATTTATGGAACCACCAGCTGGGTAACTCCTGGTGAGGGCCCTACAAAGCTTCAGAAAGGCGGGGAGTTCAACGAGAAGAACGATATGGTTTACACAGGCCAGGACATCCGGTTTACCGTTAAGGAAAACAACCTTTACGCTATAGCGCTCGACTGGCCGGGCGAGAAGTTGCTCGTCAAAAGCCTGGCCTCGAGAGGAGCTACCTGGGCCGGTTTATATCCTTCTGAAATCGCTTCTGTCACCATGCTTGGCGATGGAAGGGAACTGAAGTGGGAGATGACAAAGGAAGGCCTCAGCATTGAGACCCCAAAGACCAAACCCTGTGATCATGCTTATGCTTTTAAAATTGTTCGCAGGAAACCATTTTAACTGCTTTAAAAATGAAGTATAAAAGTGTATTTGCCACCAATCTTCTCTGCCTGATCATTTCACCTTTTTTTCTGCAATGCACCGGCGATCAGGCAAAGGATGCATCCGGATCAAAAGTGGAAGAGATTATTGTTGTGTGCAAAACTCATTTCGATATTGGTTATACGCACCGGGTAAGCGAGATTGTTGATTATTACCGCAAGGAGATGATCGACAAGGCGCTTGATAACCTTGACCAGTCCAAAGGCGAGCCGCCAGAGCAACAATTCACCTGGACCGGTCCGGGTTGGGTGATGGCCAAAGTAACGGAAGACTGGGACGGACAAACATCGGTGCGAAAGGAAAGGCTGGAACAGGCTTTCAGATCGGGTCGCTTTGTTACTCATTCCATGCCTTTTACGTACGAAACAGATGTGGTATCCCCGGAGTTGCTTGCCCGCTCGTACGAGCCTTCCACTATGGTAAGCAGGAAATACGGGCTGCCCTTATCGCGTGATGCGAAAATGACCGATGTTCCCTCACATTCCAGATTATTGGCTACGGCTCTGGCCAACGGAGGTGTAAAATTCATTCATATTGGCTGCAACTGGCCATCCGGCTCGGTTCAGTACCCCGATCTTTTCTGGTGGGAGGGGCCCGACGGATCGCGTGTGCTGGCCATGTATTCCTCAATCTACGGTACTTGTACCGCATTTTGGCCCAAGGACTTTGGGAAAGGCGAAGGCCGGGAACAACCGGGAAGTATCGGGGTAAATTTACTTCCACCTGAAGGCTGGCCCCATAAAGTTTGGCTGGCCATTATTGTTACCGGCGATAATACCGGTCCGCCCCTTGCCAAAGACCTCAAGCCCATGTTTGAGGAAGTCCGGCAAAAATATCCCAATATAATAATCAGGATGGGCCGGATGGAGGATTTTGCGCAGGCCATCATTGACTCGAAGGACGATTTGCCCATCATCCGTGCAGAGGCTCCCGATACCTGGATACATGGGGTTATGTGCGATCCGGGCGGACAAAAACTGGCGAGGGCGTTGCAGCCAATGATTCCTGCCACCGAGGAATTAAATACACAATTGCGTATATGGGGCCTTTCTGTGCCAGATCCATCAGCCGATATTGTCAAAGCTTTTGAACAATGCATGCTTTACGACGAGCATACCTGGGGCGGATACACCAGTGTGGAGGAATTCGGAGATGATTTCAACAATCTTCCGGCTGGCAAATATGCTGATCTGGAAGCTTCGTGGGAGGATAAAACCAACTACATTAAAACAGCAGACAACATCACGGGCAGCATTCTTAAAACGAATATGGATGCCCTGGCTAAGGCTGTAAATCAAAGCGGGCCGCGCCTGGTAGTGTATAACCCGCTTCCATGGTCGCGATCCGGACGTATCGGATTGCCGGGAAAACCGGGCCAATTTATTCTCGCAAAAGATATCCCGGCAGGAGGATATAAAACTTTCCCACTGGATCGGATTATCGCATCAGATCCATCCGCCAGGTACGGTAACAGCATTGAAAACGAGTTTTACAAAGTTGCTTTCGATACGGTACGCGGGATTATTTCTTCTTTTATCGATAAACGTGCAGGACGGGAATGGGTTGATAAAGAGGCAGAACAGGGTTTGGGCCAGTATATGAACGAAAGATTTACCCTGGAGCAAACCCTTGCGTACACTTTAAAATATCAGCAGGGCAGGGCAATGGGGTCATTCGGAAACCCTATTGATAAGGATTGGCCACATCCGGGTATTTTTAAACCTGGGATGATTTCTGAAAAGGTGGTTCCTTATCGTGCGGCATCCCCAACGGTTGGAAGTTTGAAAATCGTGAGGGACGCTATCGGGGAAACCGCAATACTCAGCATGCCAGGTGATGTGAATAACCATTTGCCTGCTACAGAGTTGCGAATCAGGCTCGATGATGGTCAGGCTTATGTGGACCTTGAAATCAAGATTAAGGAAAAATCCAGGGACAACTGGCCCGAAGCAGATTGGCTATGTTTGCCTTTTAAAATCAGCAATCCATCATTCAGGGTAGGACGAAACCTTGGATTTATGAATCCGGAGGAGATTTTGCCCGGTGCCAACCGCCATTTGTATACCACCGGATCAGGTGTAACCATTACCGGCGCTGATGGATCAGGTATGGCGGTTATTCCAACTGATCATCCACTGGTTAGCCTTGGTGAACCGGGCTGCTGGAAGTTCTCGATGGATTACATTCCCAAAAAACCGGTTATCTACCTTAATCTATATAACAATCAATGGAACACCAACTTCCGCTACTGGTATCCAGGAAGCTGGAGCTCCCGTGTGCGCATCCTGACCTTTGATAAAAGCATGGATGAAAACACAGCACTGGTAACCCCGTCGATGGAAGCGCGCATGCCCCTCCAGGCCTCGGTTGCTGACGGTGCCGGTGGAATTGTACCTGTTGAGCAGGAAGGTATTCGCACCTCCAGGTCAGGCATTGCAGTAACCGCTTTCGGAAAGGATTTTGATGGCTCAGGCGGAACATTGCTTCGGGTATGGGAGCAAAGTGGAATTTCAGGTGAAGTTACTGTATCATTGCCTGCAGGCTGTAAAGCCATAAGGGCCAACCCGGTGAACCTCAGGGGAGAAAAGGGGGGAAAGGCCTTACGCGTCAGGAATAATCAATTGAGGTTTTACCTGGGTGCGTTTGCCCCTGCGAGCTATATTTTAACAGAGGAATGAACCCTTTGTCAGGATTTCAGAATTAATTAAAAGATGAACACAACAACCCTTCTGAATCCCGCGATTGCCACACTGGTTTCCTGCGCACTACTTCCATCATCGCGGGAGGTGGAAAAACAAGGTTCCACCAATCCAAATATCGTATTCATACTGGCTGATGATATGGGCTTTGGGGATGTGGGATGCTTTAATCCGGCATCGAAAATACCTACGCCAAACATGGATAATCTGGCAGCACACGGGATCCGGTTTATGAATGCGCATAGTCCTGCTGCACTGAGTACCCCAACGCGTTACGGCATTTTAACCGGCAGATATTGCTGGAGGACAAGGCTTAAGGATGGAGTGATTCTGGGATATGATGAGGCCCCGCTGATTGAAACCGGCAGACCAACCATTGGATCTGTTCTGAAAAGTAAGGGATATCAAACGGGATATATCGGCAAGTGGCACCTGGGGATGACCTGGCAAACCAAGGATGGCTATGTTATTCAGGATGATCAGAATAACTGGAATCAGGATCCGATAGTTTATCAGGAGAATGAGAGGCACATCGATTTTTCAAAGCCCGTTACCGGAGGACCAACGGAACTGGGGTTCGATTACTTTTTTGGAACGCTTGGTTGTTCTACCAGCGATCCTCCCTACTGCTATATCGAACAAAACCGAACCGTAGGCATTCCAACAATAAAGAGCCCTGATGATTACCTGAAACTTCCGGGTTTTGCTCCGGGACTTATGGTGCCTGGGTTTTCCCTGACAGGGGTTGATCCCGATTTTACTGAAAAAGCCATCGGGTTTATAAAAGGTCATCAGGATAGCCAGCCTGGGAAACCCTTTTTCCTTTACCTCGCACTTTCCTCTCCCCACAATCCGTTTCTCCCACCGGATTTTGCAAAAGGCAAAAGCACCGAAGGTCCCAGAGGCGACCTGGTTACGGTGGTAGACTGGAGTGTAGGCCAAATACTGGAGGTTTTGAAGCAATATGGGCTCGAAAATAATACCCTGGTTATTGTAACCAGCGACAATGGAGCAATGAAAGGAGCAAACGGACATAAATCAAACGGTGATTATCGTGGATATAAGGCAAATATCTGGGATGGGGGCCACCGGATACCGTTTATCGCCCGCTGGCCGGGTAAAATTAAACCGGGCGGCAAGAGCGATGAGGTGATCAGTCTTTCGGATATGTTTGCCACATTTTCAGACCTGGTTTCTGCAAAAGTGATGGATGGCAGTGGTGAGGACAGCTACAATGTGCTTCCTGCCTTTTTTTGCAAACGGCAAGCTGATTCCGATAAACGTGTCCGCATATTCCATTCCGGGGGTGGATTTTTTGCGATTCAGAAAGGTCCATGGAAACTGATTGAGGGAACTAAAGGATCGGGATCAGGTAAACAGCCAGTGATACCAGGTGCATCAATGAATACGGGCCAGCTATATAATGTAGAGGTCGATCCGTTTGAAACCAATGATTTATGGGACATCAAACCGGATGTTGTTCAGGAGCTTGGCGTTATTCTGGAAAAATGCAAATCCGAAGCTGCAACAAACAAAATTCAGCATAATTGAATCATGAATCTAAAACTGATGAAAAGGGCACTCATGAGAATGGGCAGGTTCCCAAAAATATCATGCAATAAACTGTGGATACTGTGTCCTTTGATGCAGCCACTTTTATCAACTTTTGCTGTTGCGGAAGAACCCAAACAACCCAAAAAGCCCAATGTCATACTGATACTAACCGATGATCAGGGCTATGGCGATATTGCGGCACACGGAAATCCCTACATTTCCACCCCCAATCTCGACCGGCTGTACCGCGAGAGTACCCGACTGACCAATTACCATGTGTCTCCTACCTGCTCGCCCACCCGGGCGGCGTTGCTCACCGGACGGTATAACAACCGAACCGGAGTGTGGCACACCGTCACCGGCAGGAGCCGCATCAGGGAGGATGAAACCACTATGGCCCAAATGTTTTCCGATAATGGTTATGAAACCGGCATGTTCGGCAAATGGCACCTCGGCTTTTCCTACCCGGCCAGGCCCATGGACAAGGGGTTCAAAACGGCTATTTACCATGGAGGCGGCGGGGTGGGGAATACCCCGGATTATTGGGATAATGACTATTTCGATGATCACTATTTCGTAAATGGAGTTGAACAACCATTTAATGGTTATTGCACGGACGTTTGGTTCTCAGAGGCATCGAAATTTATCCGGAGCAACAAGGATAAACCTTTCTTCTGCTACCTGGCCTCCAATGCCCCCCATGGTCCCTATTACGTTGACGATAAGTATTCCGATCCGTATAAAAACAATCCTAAAATTCCGAATCCCAATTTCTACGGAATGATTACCAATTTCGATGAAAACCTGGGCAAACTGAGGAAGCAGCTCGAAGACATGGGTATAGCGGATAATACTATCCTGATATTTATGAGCGATAACGGCACCGCTGCCGGTGTGAAGCTCGACGGGCACTGGAGGGACAGCTACCCTACGGATATCGGATTCAATGCCGGCATGCGCGGAACAAAGGGAAGCCCTTATGAAGGCGGTCACCGGGTGCCCTGCTTTATCCGCTGGCCCAATGGCAATTACACAAAAGGGACCGATTTTAAACAACTTACTGCTCATATTGACATTTTGCCCACCCTGACCGAAATGTGCCGGTTGAAATCTCCTTCAGGGTACCATTCTGATGGAGTCAGTTTGGTAAAGGCGTTTCACGGAGATTCAGGATATCTGGATGGCCGCACGCTTACAGTGGATTCCCAGAGAAAAGAAGTTCCGGAAAAATGGCGGCTGAGTTCGGTTATGACAGGCAACTGGAGACTGGTTAATGGCAAGGAACTCTATGATCTGGAAACAGATCCCGGACAACGAAACGACATTGCCAAGGACCATTCCGATGTCGTTCTGAAATTACGCAGCTCTTATGAGAGCTGGTTCTCCGATGTTTTTAGTAACTGGGAAACCCGCTCGTATGTCAGCCTTGGCGATCCTACAACCGACGAAGCCATTTTAACCTCGCACGACTGGATGGGCACAGTGCGTGCCGATGGTTCTCCTGCCATTAACGAGGATAATGAGGAAACCCCTGTATTTGCTCACTCGCAGGTGAGGAACGGGGCCCAATTGAACGGGTATTGGGATATCGATGTGAGAACCGCCGGCAATTACAGCATTGAACTGCGCCGTTGGCCCAGGGAAGCTGATCTGGACATATGCGGCGGCTTTCCGGCATCAGTAATTCCTATTCCTGGTGGAAAGCCGTTTGGTCCGGGCAAGGCACTGAAAATAACGGAGGCATCCATAAAAATCGGGAATCACATGGAATCACAAATAGTTGAACAAGGTAATAAATGCATAATTTTCCGGATGAAACTCGATGAGGGGAAATATCAGCTGAACACCAGATTTACCAATGGTTCCGATATTTCTTTGGGGGCATATTATGTGTACCTGAATAAATTGAAATGATGATTAATAATTCAAAATCCAGGGCTTTTATCGCGATGAGCAAATTACCAAACCGACTGAAGATTGCCGCTATAATATTGATAGCGGGATGCAGTTTGTATGCGCAGAATCCATCCACCTCGCGGCTGCTTTATGAACAGCCGGCCAGTCTTTGGACCGACGCCCTCCCAATCGGTAACGGCCGCCTGGGTGCCATGATATTTGGCCGTACGCATGAGGAGCTGATCCAGCTTAATGAGAGCACGCTTTGGGTCGGCGGGCCTTATAATTCCAACGGTCCGGGCGGCTTTCCGTACCTCGATTCGATCCGGAAACTGGTTTTTGCCGGCCAGGGCAAGCAGGCGGAGGAAATGTTTGAGAAAACCATGATGGCCCGGAGCTGGGAATCTGCACGTTACCTTCCATTAGGCAACCTGCGGATAATATCGCCGCGACATGCTTTTGTAACCGGATATAAACGCGAACTGTCGATGGACTCGGCCATAGTTAGGGTTAGCTATCAGGTGGGTGTTGTCAAGTTTACCCGGACAGCCTTCTGTTCGGCGGTTGATCGTGTAATGGTGGTCCGCTTGGAAGCCTCGCGCCCCGGGCAGATCAGCAGTTATTTTGAAATCGAAGGCCGGGTCAATCCTGCCGGAACCGGCGATGAGAAATGGAGCGTTAAGGGACCCGGC
>CAIXKO010000347.1 GCA_903919925.1 uncultured Bacteroidota bacterium
ACATCATCAATAAATACCTGGGCCGTAATTTCACCGTCAAAATCAAATGCCTGCGGATCAACGGTCCAGTCGGGCATGTGATGCTTATCACGTAAGTATTGCAGATTAAGAATATAATCAATACTCTGCGGAGGAGCCCATGAACTTACTATAACATAATAGGTACCCGGGAGAATATGATTACTGAATGAACCTCCGTTTGGACCTGCGGCAAAACCAATGCAAGCCGATGGATCAAGAACCACACTAGGGCAGGTATTCAACACGCTAACTGACGAGTAAACTCCGGAAATACTTCCGGAAAGTGTTCCCGGGTACAAAATTTCAATCTGATAAACCACATCGTTCCCATCCATGTAATTATCCTGAGGGAAGCACGGGGATTGGTTGTAATCATCGCTGAATCCGGCCGTTGAACCGCTCAGGTCCACAACTGGCAGCGTTAAAGGAATAGCCGTTTCACAAATATCTCCATCAATTCGGGTTGCAGCAGTGATATTAAAATAGAACCCTTCATCGTAATGCATTGAATTCTCGAATAAGAGCGGCCATGCAATATAAACCGTTTGTCCCGCTGTCATGCCCAGGATAACGGTTGAACTGGCACGGTTGTATGAGCATCCCGTTTCTGAGTCATCATTCACTGCCAGCAGGGTGCCATTGCAATCACTGTATACCATCAGGTAGGTATCCCAGGCATACTCGGTCCCAATGATTTTCTGATTGATATCACAACTGGTAATTTGAACGATTTGATCAGATGGAGAAGTGTATTTAAACCAGGTATTCTGCCCAGGTGCCCAGTTCCTGCCTGCAAGTGCGATGCCAGCTCCGGAACAAACCGCATCGGTGCCTGTGCCGGATAAAGGAATCTCCAACACTTTCTCCACTGCAGTACCGTAGGTAATCTTTAGTGTTGCTGTAGAAGCTTTTGAGCCGACCGGATTAAACCTGACAACCAAACGGAGCATATCCAGCAAATCATATTCCGACCAGGCTGATCCTGAACCTTTAAGATCAAGTGGAGGAGTACCGGCAACTGTACTAACTGAAAACTCAGGATCACCAACGATTTCAAATGATTTTATCCGGAGGAGGCTCAATCCAATGTTACTGAGATTTACATACCTATCAACAGGCATCATGCTCGTTCCAAATACCCCATCTCCGCTGGAAGCGATAACGGGTCCGGTAATCCTTTCTGAAAAGCAAATATTATCGAGGCACCAATAGGTATACTCATAGCCATTGGCAGTGAGGCTGGATATTAATTCAAACTTCCACCAAATGGTTTGACCAATGTACGGAGCCAGCGAATATTGCTTTGTTCTCCATCCACCTCCTGTCCAGGCATCAGGCATGGTGGCAGTAGTGTACGAATCAACTAATGTCCAATCGATTCCGTTTGTTGATATATACAAGTTCCGGGGGCTAATTTTGGGTAATCCTACCCAGGCATTGGTACTTGCCGTTTCTGCCCATGAAATAACCGGATCACTTCCGTTAACTTGAATCCCGGGAGTAATGAGGAAAGTTGGTTGACGAACGCCTCCAACAATTTTACGGGCCCGCATGTTCATCACCATACTGCCATCGAAATTCACCCATGCATTTGACACATAATTTTGAAGATCCGTGGCATTGGTGGGTGGTGAAACCCAGCCCTCATAAAGCGATCCCATCATCGAAGCACTCGGCCATGGTGGGTTAAACGACTGACAATAAGGAATGTCATTAATCACTGGAACATAAGTTGTTCCAGTGATATTTACTGTAGCATTTCCTCCATTGCTCACGATGCCCAGGGTAGCAGTTTCATTGCCATCGTTAACCGGACAAAATTGGATGGTGAGGCTTTGCGTCCCCCAGCTGGCAATGGTGATAGGCAAAGTGGGAGCTCCGAGCAGGTTGATTTCACCAGAACCGGATGCAACAGTAACATTCAATTCGGTTACGCTAAGCGTACCTGCACCATCGTTGTACAGTGAAATATTTAAAGAGCCGCATGTGCCTGGTTTAATATCACTGATGGTAACCGTTGAAGTAGAAACCCCGATTTGTGGATTAACCGCAGGCGAATAATCACTCGTCGAGCGCGGAGTAATCATACCGTAAATTGAGGGAGCCCAGGTTACATTGGTCCGTATCCCCTGATAAAAATAAGGGGTTGTGGGGATAGGCTGGCCGATCAGCGAGCTATTAAAAACACTTTGAATAATATAGTCGGACCGTCCACTGGCGATTGTGGTTTTTAAATCCAGATTATCATAGACCCAGTTGAGTCCTTGTCCGTAATCGTTTGATGCTTTAAAAGGTGTGGTAACCTTTACCAACATCGATTCATAGCTCCTGAACGACGGCAGATAGCAGGCATTAATAAAATCGAGGTAGGAAATACTGATGGGTGATACCGTGTTGCCGCTTGAGCTGATTGTTGGAGTATAACTACTTAAGGGGATAAATTTGAGCATATTACCACTATTATCCAGATAGCCTTTCAAGCCCGTCAACCCGGCACCCTCGCCATAAGAGGCAGGTAAAGCGGCATAGCGGTCCTCAATCAGAATTCCGCAGCTTGCAGTCTGAACAAATTTCCAATTACCTCCAACACGGGTTTCCTCGTATGTTACATATACCTCCTGGGTAAGAAAATAGCGC
>CAIXKO010000348.1 GCA_903919925.1 uncultured Bacteroidota bacterium
CGAAGCCCCGTTAATGGTAACGGAAACGGTTTCTCCATTAGCCGGATAGGTGGTACCAGAACTAACCGTTCCGGTGAGTGTTATGGTTGCCGCTCCATAAGTAATACTCTGGCTGGCAGTTACACCCGATATAGTTGAAGTGAGACCGCCAGTGGCAACGGTTAATATCCCGGTAGAAGCAGCGAAATAGCTGTCAATAGCCACTGAACGATGAGTTGCGGTCGACGAAGTTGATCCCCAGGTTCCTGAAGCCTTGCTTGTACCTGAGAGGCTAAGGCTGTTTACCGGGATATTGGCACCGGTAGCAATACTGGCTTTTGCGCTACCGCCGATCGATAGATTATTTCCCACCTGAGTTCCGATGGGGATCGACTTATCGCCTGAGTTGAGGAATGCCAGATTATGGAAAGTGGTAGCTCCTGTTCCGCCAATCGACTGACTACCCGCGGTATTAAAAGTTACCGTACTGGTTCCCGCGTTGAAAGTTCCGCCGTTATTGGTCCAGTTACCTGCCACTACATGTGAATAAGATCCGCCACCTAAGGTGGCACCGGCATCAAGAATAATAGAACCCGACACGGTTAAAGCAGCTGCTGCATTTGCAGTTGCTGTGCCCGATACGGTAAAATTACCGGCAATGGCTGTTGCTGATCCCGGCATGGTTTTGGTTCCACTCCCGCTCAGAGTCAAATGGCCGTAAGTTGCAGAAGACACCGTTTGGTTGGTGCCGGAATAATCGACCGTACTGGTTGAACCCAGTGAAACCGATCCTCCGCCAGATACCACTGGCATTATTGAGGTACCGGTCAGATAGAATGACGATCCGTTGGCAACGGTGAAATTTTTTCCTGATGCCAGGGCAATACCGAATCCGCCATTGCTTAACCAACCCGTTTGAACAGAGACATTACCCAAAACATGGGTTGCAGATATTGCGGCACTCAAAGTTGCACCGCTCGTATTATTGATGGTCAGATTGTTATAATCAACAGTTCCAACCCCTATCGGGATTGTTTGTGGCGATGTTCCATTGAAATTAACCGTACCGGTTGAAGGAGTCAACACACCATAGTTATTGGCGAGAGTCAATCCGCCTTTCAGATTCAAGGTTCCAGCACCGCTGAATACAATCTGGCTTTGCAATCCGCCTGTATCCTCAGCCTCCAGTTTGAGGTCGCCGTTAATAGTCAGTGTTCCCGTGGAAATGGTAACGGTATTTACCCTGCCAGTATTGGTAGCAGTGGCAGTATGATAAGCCAGGGAAGCATTGCCCCCAACAGTCATGATACCGGCACCCAGTCCAATGGTTGTGATTGCATTGCCATTTGGTCGGTTCATCCGAAGGCTTCCGCCAACGGTAAGAGTACTGGTTGATGATTGGAAATTAAGGGCACCAACTGTATTATCGCCTGTTGTTCCAATATGAAGTTCACCACACGCTGCCGCGTATCCACTGGTTATCGTAACTGTTCTATCAGTAGTCCTTTCTCCGATATAAACCAGGTTTCCGGCAACCGGTACCGAAGCTCCGGATAATCCACCTGATGTTAATGACCAGGTGCCAGTTGCATTCCAATTTCCGTTGGCAACAGCATATCTTGCATCATTTACACTTAGAACCAGATCAAAAGTTGTGCTTCCCACTGAGTTGGTGGCAGTTATGGTATAGGTTGCAGCTGCCGTAACTGCAGCTGGTGTGCCGCCAATAACGCCGGTTGTGGTATTGAAAGTTAAATTTGCCGGCAACGATGGACTAATACCATAGCTGCTAACGCTTCCCGTAACGGTAGGGCTTAATGATGCAACAACGTTTCTCGGCAAAATAACCGGACTGGGATAACTCAGGTTGGAAGGCGGGAGTCTGGTGGCAACAACTTCTCCGGTGCTCAGGATGGTTGCATCATAATTTGTGGCTCCATTTACAAATACGATCTGCGAAAGTTGTGCCGCAGTCAATCCGGATGCGTTTGACCCTACAAATATCTGTCCGGCTGTTCCGCTGGTTCCATCCCAGCTGCCGGTCCATCCATTGATGGTCATGACCGTTCCACCTGTCCATGTTGCTGCATCGCTTGCCGGAAATAATAACGTATGGGGACTGCCGCCGAGAGTGATCGATGTATTACTTGACAAGGTAAGGACACCACTGGCAGTAATATTATTGCTGCCGGTATTCAGCGATCCGCCGCTGGCATTCAGTGTAAATGGCCCGCTTCCAAGAGCTCCGGACAAAGTTGCTATGCCCCCGTTTTTTGTTATTGAAACCAAACCTGTTGTAATGAAACCATCGATACTCTGAGTTGCATTATTACTGATGGTTATAGCTGAAGAATTGGCAATAAACGTTCCTGAGTTCACAAAGTTCCCTCCAAAGGACAAATTGAACGTACTGGTGTTCAAAGTTGCACCACTGTTTATTGTGAAAGGGGCATTTAACACTTTGTTTCCACCCAGGGTTACTTCATTCCCACTGGTATTGGCTATGATTACACCGCCTGAACCGCTGAAAGTGTTAGGAAATTCCACACCGGTTGTTTGCGCACCGGTACCCTTGTATCGCAATGTGGCCGAACCCCCGAAATTCGGGGATGAACCTGTTGTTGTTGCAGTTCCTTCGATCGAGAGAATCCCGTTGAAAGTTGCCCCGGTAGTTGTTTTTGCACCGGAACCTGAAAGTGTGGCCGTGTAACCGGTGGGATGAGTTGCAGCGATAACACTCTGCGCCGCTCCGTTATAATCGATATTCCCGGCCGTCAGTGTTGTATTACCTCCGCTTACTGTTATAGTCTTGCCAATAAAAAGGGTTCCAGCCGATTTATTTACCGCAAAATCACGGAAATTAGCTGTGGTTGCTGAAGAGCTTATGGTTTGATCACCCGTTCCATTGAGAGTTAAACTAACCCTGTTGGTCATAGTTCCGTTGAAGCTCCAGTTTCCGGTTGAAGCGATTATTACTGCATAATTCCAAAATAGTAATGAGTATCCGGAAATTGTTCCACTTCCTGATACATCCCCTAAAACAGTGAGCGTCCTGGAACTGCCAGAACAGGTCAAGGTTCCTGCTATTGCGATTGAAGAGCTATTTTGATCACCGGATAGTGTTACCGTATGAGCTCCCTGGATGGCCACCGAAGCCGCCGAAGAGGTTGGAAACAAAGAAACTGCATTGTACCAGCTGGTTCCATCGGCTGATCGTTCCCAGGTTCCGGTTGCGTTCCAGTTGCCTGAGGCTCTCGACCGGAAGTGATCTGTTGCTTGCTCCGAGGGTATAATCACCACAGCATTACTGGTTCCGGTTTTGGATCCGGTAGCCGAGGTTGCCGTAAAAGTCCCGGTTCCCGCAATACCGGTATAGATCATAAGTTGCGTAGTAATATTACATACGCCGGAGCTAAAATCTCCTGCATTATTCAGAATACTTGCTCCATTAGAGAGGCCCGTAATAGTACCCGAAAGTGGTGCATCAGCAGTAACCGTAACATTATTTGTTGATGCATTAAAGTTTACTGTATTACCATAATCATCCTGGGCGGTTAATGTATTAGTACCGGTAAAGGGTGTACCACCAAGCTGCGGTGTACTCAGTACAAAAGCAAACTTACCCAGTGCTCCCGGAGACACCACCACAGTTAGCCGGTTAGATCCGGTGGATGAAATGGTCAGATCGGTGGCTGAAACAACAGCTGATTCAGCCTTATAAAGAGCCATTACACCGTAACTGCCTGAACTGCCAGTGGCAACCCCTGAATTAAAGGGTATGGTGGTTGGAGTACCAAAATTAACAGCAGCACCTGTTTTGTCGGTGACTGTCGGAACGGTAACCGGACTGGATGAGGACGCTGCACCTGAAAAAGTCAGGGCTTTATCGCCATCATATCCGGTGGCTGTGTTGCTGCTTGCATCCTGTGCGGTAATCGTAATACTTTGATTGGCACCCGAATTCTGCGTTCCTGTTCCGGTAATAACCAGTTTGGTTGCAGCTCCCGGATCAATGGTTACGCTTTCGCTGGTTCCCGTTTTACTGCCGGTAGCAGAAGTGGCAGTAAAAGTTCCTGCTACGGAGGTACCGGTATAAATCATTCCCAGATTAGTTAGATTGGCTATACCTGAAGAAAAATCTCCACCGGTCAATTTATTGCCTTCGCTTAAACCCGAAATAACTCCTGCAAGAGGGGCATTTGCGGCTATCGTTACATTATTGGTCGCCGCGCTAAAGTTGGTGATGGTATTACCCGATATATCCTGGGCAGTAAGGGTATTTGTACCCGTAAAGGCCAGGCCATTGGTTTGCGGGCTGTTCAAACTCAAATGAAAATGGTCCAATGCTCCTGCATTGATGGTTACACTGCCGCTGGTTCCGGTTTTTGAACCCGTGGCAGAAGTTGCGGTAAAGGTGTGGCTGACTGATTTACCGGTGAATACCAGCTTGGTGGTCAAATCAGCAACACCCAAATTGAAATCTCCGTCCTGATTTAAAATCGCGTTAATGCCCAAACCCAATCCGGTAATGGTTCCATCAGCAGGAGTGGAAGTAATAGTTACATTATTTTCCGATGCCTTGAAATCATTAAACGTGTTCCCGTAAATATCCTTTGCGGTTAACGTGTTGGTTCCTGTAAAGGCCACCGCATTGATTTGCGGTGTATTCAAAGCAAAGACGAAATTATCTAAAGTGGCATGCGATACGGTAACCGACAACCTGTCCGTACCGCTGGTATTAAGCGTCCCATCGGTTGCCGCAATAACAGCATCCTCCGCTTTATAAAGCGTCATTACACCATTTTTACCTGAACCAGCTATGGCCACACCCAAACTAAATGTAATGGGTGTTGAGGTGCCAAATCCAACAATATTCCCGTCTTTGTCAAGAATAGCCGGCGTATTTGGAATGGCAGTTGCGTTGGCACCTGAAAAGGTAAGACTGTGATCACCGGTATAAGCAGCATCGGTGTTCCCCCCCGCATCGGTAGCCGTGATGGTCAGGTTCTGACTGTCACCGGCGATTTGTGTGGTGTTGCCCGTTATAATGAATTTGGTGGCCGGACCGGCATTGACCAAAACATCTCCGCTGGTTCCGGATTTTCCGGTTGCTGACGTAGCAGTGAATTTACCCGTCCCGGTGGTTCCTGAATACTTCATTGAGCCGGTGAGGGTGGCAACTCCTGACACAAAATCTCCGGCACCA
>CAIXKO010000349.1 GCA_903919925.1 uncultured Bacteroidota bacterium
GGATTCACGGTACTGTAAACGATACGCAAACTTTCATTCGATTCCGCGAAAGCATAGGAGCTTCCATCAGAAACATTTGCCACAAGATCGGTAGTATTTCCATCAGTGAGATTGCCAAACCAAAAGGTGCTTTCAAGAGGTTGTGCAACGGTTTTTACAAAAATCGAAGAAGTGAGGTTATTACCGCCAACGGCTACATCGCATGCAATATCACCTTCCAATGCACCCCACTTTACAGTAATCTCCGGGGTTCCTGCCCCGGCGGTAATTTCCGCATCCACAGGAATATGCCAGTCATAAACAGCATCGGTAAACCGGGTGGCCTGATACTTAGCCGTTTGCCCGGGTTCCAGCCATGCTGCCCCGGTAATTTTCAGGTTTGCAGCCTGATAAACACGAACATAGTCAACCTCCATGCGCCTGGGAAATATCGAGGGATCAACCCCTTGTGCACCACCCCAGTCGCCACCAACCGCTACGTTCAATATAAAATGAAATCTTTTATTGAAAGGCCACTTTTCCCAATTTCCTTCATTATTAAAAGTGTAATAAACAACATCATCAACAATGAAATCAATTTTTTCGGCCGACCATTGGATAGCATAAACGTGAAAAGCTGTTTCCCAATCGGGACCAACCATCGACCCACCTTTTTGTGTCCCCAGTTTGCCATTGTAAACATTGGTGTGGGCAGTTCCAAACACCTTGGAAGGATCATAACCTACATGTTCCATAATATCGATTTCGCCACTTGCCGGCCAGTTGCCGTATGCCCAATCGGTAGGCAGCATCCAGATTGCGGGCCATGAACCTTTTCCTCCCGGCACTTTTGCCCGGATCTCAAAACGGCCGTACAGCCAATCGCCCTTACCAGTAGTTATTAGCCGCGCCGAGGTGAAATTTCTTCCCAGATAACTCTCCTTCAACGCTTCAATAATCAGAACACCTCCTTCAACCCGGGCATTCTGCGTCCTGTTCATCGTATAATATTGCAGCTCATTGTTGCCCCAGCCTCCTCCACCCTCCTCGCAGGTCCATTTATTGGCCGCCGGAAGTCCGGAATAATCAAATTCATCCGACCAAACCAGGGCATTGTACTGTGCATGAGCAGGTAAGAACGGTATGGCACCTGCGATAACTAATAAAGCCAGAAACCTGAATATGCCGGATACTGAAGTCATTGCTCTTTATTTATTGGAAGATTCTTACATAATCAACAATCATCTCTTGTGGAAACCCGCTAGTATCAACCCCTTGATTGGCCCCCCAGTTACCACCAACGGCAACATTCAGCAACAAATGGAACTTCCGGTTAAAAGGCCAAACCTTTGGATCAGCACTTTCTTTCCGGAAAGAAAAATACATTTTATCGTCAACAAAAGTATTCACTGTAGTGGAATCCCACTCAACCGCATACACATGGAACTGCTCATGAAGATCAGGTAAATAGGACCCCTTGGTCCGCTGTGTTCCGATAATATGATTGTATTTTTCCGTATGAATAGATGCAAATATGGAATCAGGCATATAACCAACGTGCTCCATGATATCCATCTCGCCCGATTTCGGCCATCCGCCGTAAGCCCATTCCGTGGGTAACATCCAGATAGCTGGCCAGATACCCAATAATCCCGGCAATTTGGCTCTCACTTCCATGCGGCCATACAACCAATCGCCCTTTCCTTTGGTAACTAACCGGACCGAACTGAATTGTTTATTACCGGTGGCTTCTTTTATTGCCTTGATATGCAGCATTCCGCTTTCAACAAAAGCATTTTCTATCCGCCCCGATGTGTAGTTTTGCCACTCATTATTTCCCCAGCCTGTTGCATTTCCAAGGGTATCATAACTCCACTTTGTGGCATCGGGCAACCCTGGTGCGTCAAACTCATCGCTCCACACCAACTTGCGCGATCCTGTATGATTGTCGGCACACGAAATGGTGAGGATCATCATCAGGAAAAAATAGATATTTTTCATTTGTTACAATTATTTCATTTGGTACATCGTAGGGGCAGAAAATCTTCTGCCCTTTCAATATTTATCTGTCGTTGCGTTCATGGGGCAGAAAATCTTCTGCCCCTACGAGGGTACAATTATTACCGCAATTCAAAGCCTGCCTCCATGGTGTTCCGCGAATTGGTTCCAACAAATATCTTGAATTTACCCGGTTCTGTGCCCCAAACCCCTTGCCGGTTGTAAAACGATAAATCTTCCATCGTTACGGTAAAACTAATGGTTTGCACCTCCCCAGCCTTCAGCATAACTTTCTTAAAGCCCTTTAACTCCATTACAGGACGGGTTACTGATCCAACCAAATCCCGAATATACAACTGGGCAGTCTCGGTACCGGCTACCTGTCCGGTGTTTTTCACATCAACCCTAACTTCCAGCGGCTTATTGCCCGTAATAGTTGATTCACTGATAATCAAATTATTATAAGCAAATTGAGTGTAACTTAACCCAAATCCAAATGGAAAAAGCGGATCATTGGGGGCATCCAGATAATGCGAGGTATACCTGTCATCCTGTTTTATAGGCCGTCCGGAGTTTTTGTGATTATAAAAAATCGGAATTTGTCCCAAAGCGTAAGGGAAAGTTACTGGCAGCTTACCTGATGGGTTGTAATCGCCAAACAAAACATCGCACAACGCTGGCCCTGCCATAGTTCCAGGTAGCCAGGCCTCCAGTATAGCAGGTACAAAAGTATTTACTTTAGTTAAAATCAGCGGGCGTCCATTGAACAGTACCAAAACCAATGGTTTGCCCAATTTCGCCAATTCCAGAATCAATTCTTCCTGCACGCCCGGAATACCAATATCCGTGCGGCACAAACTTTCGCCCGACATATTCCCGGCTTCACCGCATGCAGCAATGATCACCTCCGCCTTTCGCGCAGCTGCCAACGCGGCTGCAAATCCTGATTTATCATCATCGTTAAAACCTGCTCCCTGGGCATAAATCACCTTTGCGGCACCCAGGCGGGTTTCCAGTTCTTTTTTCAGCGTGATAACATGTTTTGCCTCGCCGCGTCCACTCCAGGTTCCGATCATATCAAGTGCCGCATCTGAGGCCGGACCAATCAGGGCCACACTTTTTACCGATAAACTGAGCGGTAGCACCCGATTTTCATTCTTCAGTAAAACAAAGGATTTCCTGGCGGCATCGCGTGCTTCGGCCAAAAATTCAGGTTTCAGCAGTGTGCTTGCCTCGCGTTCAATATTGCAGTACCGATAAGGGTCGTCGAACAAGCCAAGCAAAAATTTCAGGCGCAAAACCCTGCACACCGATTCATCAATCTGCCCTTCAGTGATCTTTCCATCCTTCAGCAAATTCTTCAGCTCAGTAAGATAAACCTTCCCTTCCATATCCATGTCCACCCCGGCATTAAAAGCCAGTTCACCAGCCTCATACGTGTTTGCAGCAATCCCATGAGTGATCATACCTCCAATTGATGCCCAGTCGCTAACCACCATGCCTTTATATTTCCACTCATTTTTAAGGATATCATTCACCAAATACTTGTTCCCCGTCACCGGAATCCCGTTCAGGTCATTAAAACCAGTCATAAATGTTGCAACCCCTGCATCTGCCGCTGCTTTAAAAGGGGGAAGGTAAACTTCACGCAAGGCATTCTCGCTGATGTCTGTTGTAAAATAATCGCGACCAGCCTGGGAATCACCATAACCCGCAAAATGCTTTGCACAAGCCAGAATGGTTGTGATGTCAGACAGGTCTTTTCCCTGAAATCCTTTTACCCTGGCCTCTGCCATCCTCGATCCCAAATACGGGTCCTCGCCCGATCCTTCCATTATCCTGCCCCATCGCGGATCGCGTGCAATATCCACCATCGGTGCAAAGGTCCAGTGCTGACCGGCAGCTGAAGCCTCAGTACCCGCAACCCTGGCTGCCCTTTCAACCGCTTCAGTATCCCATGATGCCGATTCACCAAGTGGCACCGGGAAAATGGTCTTGAAACCATGAATAACATCATACCCAAAAATCAACGGGATCTTTAACCTCGATTCCTCCACTGCAATCTTCTGAATCTTCCGCGTGTAACCGGCTCCGATAATATTTAACATCGAGCCAACCTTCCCATCGCGGATACTTTGCAATAAATCAGGTCGAAGGGTAACCGGACCGGTTTGTTCTCCATCGCCGGAATATTGATTCAACTGGCCTATTTTCTCCTCTAGGGTCATTAAAGCCAAAACACTGTCAATCTTTTTCCCCAACAACTTTTCCGCCTCACCAGATGCCTCATTATCAACTGTTTTACATGCCGTAAATATTAATAAACTAATCGCTGTAAGAAAAATAATGTTTTTCATACCATTTGATATTTCAAATTCTTCTGATCAAAAAGGATTGGGTTCCAATGGCTTGCTGATTACCAATCCTGATAAGATAAATTCCGGGCAGGTACCCGGAGATGTTCACCGTGCATTTTGCAGTGAGGGTTGAAGGTGTATCCTGCTGGTATAATACCTGACCCAGAACATTCAACAACTCCATTTTCTGCGTTTTGCGTTCAGGATTTATGATCTCAACAATCAGAAAGTCTTCGGCTGGATTCGGATACAGTTTAAAACCTGTTTTATAAATATGAGTAGAATCGTTAGATCCGGGAATTTTTTCAAACCCGATCCAATGCAGGTTAAATCCACTGCTTAAAGCAGTTACCCTGATCGTTTTTAACCCTGCAGGTAAACTATCGGTAACTGTCACCGAGTTCCACGTCTGCCAGCCTCCGGTAGCAGCTAAATCAACCGTGTGCAATTGTTGCAGGCTGCCGTCTGAAAAAAACAGCCCGACTCGCGAGGTACCGCTATTGCATGAATACCGGTAAGTAATTTTATATTTAGCCTTTTCCTTTATGTTTACGGGAAACTCCAGATAATCACCGGCATCGGTCCAGCCGGCATCCTTCCCTCCACCGGTATCACTGCAATCCTCATAAACAAAACCACTGTTTACACTGCAATTCTCCACCTCCAGAATCCCAGGAATTGCCAGCCGTGCAATAATCGTGTTTACTACCGGTACCTCTGTAAACGGACTTAAAATCTTCCCTCCTGTGCTAACAATTTGATTTCCAAGATAGTTCAAAGTTAATTGATCAGTATCCAGAAATGTAGTTCCAAACCAAAGCTTTAAGTATTGGGGATCATTGGAATCAAAGGTCACAGAGTCAGGTACGTAGCCTTTCCCTCCTGCGTTCAGGGTAAATTGCGATCCTGAGGATGGAAATCCGGAAAGCGGTTTGTTGAAAACCAGCAGCAGCTGTTTGCCAGAATCATCTGTTTTTGCGGACAGCAATCTGAAGGGCACTTCCGATGCACCGGTTGGCCCGGAAAAAGAAAACGAATTGACATTGAATCCGCCCTCTTCCATATAAAGTACCATTTTATGCCACCCCTTTGCCAACTCAATATCTTTTAAAACGATCGGAGTAAAACGCTGGAAACCGCCGGTATGCGGTACCGCTATCGAACCGGTAACATTCAGCCCGTCGATCCCGATGCGGAAAGCTCCCATTCCACTGGCCGATGCTGTTCTGATGGTGAGATTGTAAATCCCGGAAGATTCGGTATACAGGGTATAACCCAGCCATTCCCCCGTTTCCCCATGGCTTAGGTTATACCCGTTGGTATACATCGATGAATCTGAACATGCCTCAATATCGGGCCCATCGTTCCGGTAAACCCATCCCAGGTTCCAATTGGCGGAACCCTGACCACCAGTATTTTCAAAATCTTTATCGTTATACGCAATCTTGTTTTTACCCATATCGAAATCAACCGCGTAAAAAATTCCGGGTACGCGGTTAAGTGCAAATGGTTTAGTTTCATTAGTAAGCTGTTGTCTGAACATCGCATCGATCACATCATAATGAATCGTGCAGTTTTCGATTTTCAGGTTTTCAGCAATCTGCATCAGGGCACTGGTTGCAAAAGCCTGATCGGGTTTGGTGCCGCCGCTTTTCCAGTAATTCAATATTTGCTGATACTCTGGTGTTTTTTTAACCGTGAGCGGACCAACAACAGAGTTAATTTTTTTCTCGGGCCACCAGCTCCAGCCAATATTATTCTTTTCCAGCAATGAAATGGCCTCTGCAAACCAGTGGTTGGAGTTTTCGCCCGATTCGCCCATCCACAGCGGAACATTATACTGATCACGGAAATTAAGCTTCTCTTGAATGGTACCGATATCATTGCTGCACCAATACCTGTGGAAACTAAAAGCCAGATTTTTATCCAGGGAAGTAAGCGATTGGAGACCATTAAAATTTCCGCTCCAGCAATTGCCCTCGATAATGATCAGGTGCTTATTGTCTTTGGAACGGATGGCCGCAATAAGTTTCTGAAACAGATCAAGCAACGGAGCATTTTGCTTACAACTGCACCCGTTTTGATTTCCGCTGTTTTCAAAATCCCAGTTGGTTTCATTGAGTAAATCATACCCGCCAACCCAGGGATTATCTGCATATCTTTCAGCCAACCGTTTCCATAGTTCAATAGTTTTGGTGCGGTTGGCCGAACTTTCCCAAAGCGACAGCTTATTGGGATCACGATCCGAAATATTGTTATCGCGGCCTTGTCCTCCGGGTGCTGCATGCAAATCCAAAATCACATACATCTTGTTTGAAGCACACCAGGAAACCAGGCTGTCGAGCATAATAAAACCTTTTTCCAGCCAGGTTTGGCGACCACCAACCGGCTCTTCTTCAATTGGCAGCGTAAATAAATTATAGTGTAAGGCTGGCCTCACCGAGTTGAACCCCCATTTGGCAAGGGAGTCAATATCGGCTTTGGTTACATGATTAGCTAACCAGGAATCGTAAAATTTCTCCATACCGGATTGACCAATCAAATCCCTGATCCTGGCTTTTATCTCATGCTGGGTGCCGGCAAAATCACCCGTTTCCAGCATGTAACCCTCTTGCAGCATCCATCCCCCCAGCCCCATTCCACGCAAAAGAACATTACGGTTATTTCCGTCAACGATTATTTTTCCTGAAGCTCTCAGAAAACCTTCCGGAACAGAATATGAGGGGGTATCGCCAAAGGACCTTGAAGAAATGGGGTAGCCTTTACCGTCAATCGAAAAAACCAATAAAAGACTGAAAAGGAATATCCTGCTCAACAATCGAAATAAAACCATACGAACAATAAAAAAGGGGTTACCATAGAAAGACCAAATTCTCCTTAATTTCTACGGCAACCCCTGATTTCCAAATACTAATAATTATGAAAAGAAAAAGCTATTGTAACCCGGCAACGTGTGGACCGGCAATGTCATCAAGGTAAACCTGATATTTTGCATCGTGAATACCCGGCTGATACATGATCCTCAAAACATTGTAGAACCCTTTGTTAAAGCGGTCATCAGTCGAAATATCAGAGGTGTAAATATCCCCGTTATTATTAACGCCTGCACCTTTAAAATCAAACTCCATGATTTCCCAAACATTGGTTGCGGTAATCTTACGCCTCAACTCACATCCGGTTTGCCATGCATTTCCACCTTTGTCAGTGTTCTCCATTTTCATTAATACTTCCTGACCGGCGGTACCATAAACCAGCACTTTGAATTTTGTTTGCTTGGTGATATCAAACCGGTATCCAACAGGTAATTGAATGAAAGCATTGGCCCAGTCGTTGTTTGTTTTGGTAAACAAGGCGCAGTTCTTGCTCCTGTTCGGATATTTTGCTGCGTCAGGATTGGCTACTACATCGATGGTTGCTGTACCTCCGGCCAGGTCAACCCCTGCAGGTACCAGAGCCGTTTCACCAAAGTCGTTATACATAACCATCGCATTAAGCAGATACTCTACAAAATCGGGATGGTTTGCAGCCACCACAACGGTTAAATCCTTGGTGTAAGTTTTACCTTCTGAGGAAGTTACTTCAACTGAAACAACGTAGGTACCCTTCTGCATGTAGGTGTTCACCTGGGATTGATTGGCGTTGGTGGTTTCAACAGTGTTGCCATTTCCAAAATTCCATACCACCTTGGTAATCGATAACCCTGCCGGGATAGATACATTCGACAGAGAAAACTCATATTCATTAGGATTGGAAGTTGGAGCAAAAACGGCATCAAAAGTAATGGTGGGTAAAACATATCCCTGCGGAATCAGCAGATAATGCCATGCATTGCCATCGCCTCCCATGCAAGCCATTTCCAGACTGGTTTCGGTAATTTTGATGATTTCATATAAACCATCCTTGGCACCCGTATCAAAGCACGGAAAAACCGGGGTGGCTCCCATTAGCTTCAGGTAATTCTTACCATCCTTAGCAATAAATGTCCAGGTTCCGGAGATGGGCCCGGGATAGTCAACCATATAGTCCGTATCATTCATCCTTGGATTTGAGTAGGCAGCATCAGTACGGCGGAAATCCTTTACATAACTAACGTTTTTGTTATCATAAGTTGCCGCAAAACCGGTAAGTTTCAAATTCAGTGCATCGTCATACAATCCTTTTTGCGATTTGGCAAGTGGATTGGCGCTCCACCACAAGGTGCTGCTGGCTAAATCGGGGCCCACACCCATGTGTCCCTGGGCAAGGCTATCCATAACCCACGACCGTCCGTTAACTGCTTCAATTCCACCGCAAAGCATAGTAATAAGCGGATCCGAGAAAAAGGCCCAATCGGTTTCGGTTGTTGTAACCGATTTACTGGTTGAGGCGTTTCCTCCTTGTGCGTAAAGAGTGAGCTTTACCGTATAAACAGCGGGTATCGGATAGTATGCCTCCACCTTGCTACCACTGGCTGTGCTGCCGTTGCCCAGATCCCAGGTTGCAATACCGGTGGTTGTTGATTTATTTTCAA
The DNA here is from genome assembly GCA_903919925.1 of uncultured Bacteroidota bacterium. Lineage (GTDB taxonomy): Bacteria > Bacteroidota > Bacteroidia > Bacteroidales > UBA12481 > UBA12481. Next base: position 8,845 of record CAIXKO010000349.1, read on the forward strand.
TCACAAAATGAAAAGCATCAGTACCCGGAGTGATGGTGATTTGCAGGTCAGCTGCCGATGGTGCCGTTCCGATATCAGGCTTTTTTAATTCAGTGGGATCACATGAGCCCAGTATCAAGGCCAATACGGCCACCAAGAGAATATATTTATTGTTTTTCATAGCTTATTTATATTTAGGTACATACTGTTTTAAAACCCCAGTGTTGCAGTTACGAATTTCAACTCCGGGAATCGGAAACATTCCATAAGTCTGCGGATCAAAAGCCCTGCCGGCAAAATCCTGCTTATTCGGGATATTTGAAGGAACATTAAAGCTGGCGTCAATTTTGGTTTTGGCATAATCCATTCCTCTACGCAGCAAATCCCATTTGCGGCTACCTTCACCGGCCAGCTCAACACGGCGTTCATGGTAAATATCATCCAGTGTAACGGCTGATTTTGCAGCCCCGGCACCCAGCGCACGGGTTCTAACCTGATTCAGGTAATCCTTTGCTTTGCTCGGATTATCAGTAACGTACACCTCCGATGCCATCAGTAAAACATCAGCTAAACGGATATCTATAAAGTTTATAGGATAGTTGTGCTCACGCGATCCGGCTGTTGCCTGAAATGCATTGCGAGGCATGAATTTTTTATTGAAAAATCCTGAGTTCTCAAAAGCCTTCAGGTAGCTGCCGGCTTCAGCATCTGCATTAAATACCGTAGCATCTTTACGTGGGTCACCCGCTTCATATTCATTAATCAATGACCAGGTGATGGTTGCAAAACTCCAGCCTGCATCCCAAACTCCGCCATATCCGGCCGGGTTACGCATGCCGTAGAATATCACCGAGAAATTACCATTAATTCCCCAACCTCCCCAATCACTGGATTTAGCCTTTTCTGAATACTGAAACTCTAAAATGGATTCACTGCTGTTCTGATGATACCAATCGAAAAGATCAGCATAATTCGGAACCAATGAATAACCACCAGTGGTAATAATGTCATCCAATGCTGCTTGCACGTATGCTTTGTCAATCGTAGTGGTTCCATCGGTCCATGCACCAGTCAATCCCAATTCAGGAATAGCTGCTTTTATACCCGTATGATACAAATAGATACGGGAAATTAGTGCTTTTGCAGCATACTTGGTGATGCGCCCAATCTCGCTTGCTGGAATAGTTGCCGGCAGATCCGGTAATGCAGCCAAAATATCTTTTGCAGCTTGAGTATAAACTTCGGCTGGCGTATTTTGGGTAGCCTTGCGATAATCATCGATGGAAGGCAATACAGAGGTGATAATTGGAACCCAACCATAATGACGGGCCAAATCAAAATAAATATACCCTCTGATGAATTTGGCTTCGGCCAAGAAGCGCTTCCTGTTCTCCGGATTGGTCCAGGTAATTCCACCTTCCTTTTCCATGTACAGGTTTGCACGATAAATCGCTGAGTAGCAACGATTCCATAAATCAGCTGCCGAATTGTTGGCATCAGTCATTTGCGATAGTTCAATTTCATGCCACTGACTCATATCTTTTGCATCAGCTCCTCCGGTAAAAGCATCATCGGAGAATATGTCGGACATCAGGGGAATAAATTGCCAGTTTTGAACCGTTAATGCATCATAAACCCCAACCAGAGCAAGGAAAGCATCGCTTTCGGTTTTGTAAAAGTTATCCTCCACGAGTCCCGTTTTAGGCTCCAGCTCCAGAAAGCTTTTTGTACACGCCTGCATCCCAAAGATTACCAGAACGGCGTAAGCTATATATCTTAGTTTTTTCATTTTAGCTTTTATTAAATAGTTAGCAATTAGAAGGTAACATTTATACCACCATAAATCGACCGGGCTTGTGGGTAAATACCATGGTCAACACCATAACTAAATACTCCACCTCCGATTTCAGGTTCAAAACCGTCATATTGGGTAAAAGTCAGCAGGTTTTCACCCGATAAGTATATTCTTAATTTGCTGATATGCAATAAGCTGGTAGCTTTTACAGGAATCGAATAACCGATGCTGAAGTTACGTAAACGCAGATAATCAGCATTTTTTACCCAAAAATCACTCGGAGTCTTAAAGTTACCGTTCAAATCGGAATAGGTCAGGCGCGGATAAGTATTACTCGTGCCTTCACCGGTCCACCGGGTCAATGCCGAACCACGATAATTGGTAAAGTTCATATCGTAACGGCGGGTAGCATCCCAAACCTGAGCACCTATTGATGCATACCAAAACATGTTAACATCAAAGCCTTTATATTCCAGAGTCAGGTTCAAACCACCGGTGAAAGCCGGATAGGGATTACCAATCTGAACCCAATCCTCGCTGTTGATCGTTCCATTGTTGTCCTGATCAACAAACCGAAAATCGCCTGGCTGTGCATTGGGCTGAATTAAAACACCAGCTGAGTTTACATGCGCGGCAACTTCTGCAGCATTCTGGAAAATCCCATCGGTTTTAACTCCATAAAATACTCCAAGAGGAGCCCCGATAACAGCACGAACAATACCTGCCTGGCCAAAACCACCATTGCCGCCGGTTAACCGCTTTTCAGCATTCTGAATATCAACAACCTCATTTTTGTTGGTGTTGCCAATCAGTTTTGCCTCAACATTAAATTCACCAACACGCTGGCGATATCCCAATTCCAGATCGAATCCCACGTTTTTCACACTACCACCATTGATTACCGGTGGAACGTTTCCAACCAACATCGGAGCCGGTGCCTGAATCAACCAGTCTTTTGTGGTTTTATTATAGAAGTCAGCCGTAAAGGTGATCTTGTTATTGAGGAAACCCAGATCTAACCCGATATCGGTTTGTTCCGATGTTTCCCATCTCAGACTCGGATTGGCTATAGAGGTAGGAACCATTCCGTTGTATTGATTCTTCGACATACCAAAATAGTAAATCGAACCGGTCCCCATAACAGAGGTGTAACGGAAATCCCCGATGGATTCATTACCGTTCCGCCCCCAGCTGGCACGCAACTTTCCGAAGGTCAGCCAGGTAGAAGCACTTTTCATGAATGATTCCTGAGAGAATATCCATCCTGCTGATAACGAAGGAAATGTCCCGAATTTGTTTGCCGATCCAAATCTTGAGGATCCGTCAGTACGCATAATGGCGGTAATCATGTAACGTCCCATATAATCATAATTGATCCTTCCAAAATAGGATAACATGGTATGGTCGCCATATCCGCCATAAACTGATGCAGAGAGCGGATCAACAGCATTATCAATATAGGCATGTTCGAAATCAGAGAAAATCACATCATTCTTCGAACCTCCGATATTGCTGTACTGGTTGCGCTGGGCAGCATGGCCTAATAATGCTGTAAAGTGACTGTTTCCGAGAGTTTTATCATAAGTTAAAACGTTTTCCAGGTTCCAGTTCAAATAGTTATCCTCACTCCTCGATACCCCGTTAACCAATGTTTTGTGGGTGGCATCAAGATCATATTTTGGCGTATAACCACGGTTGATAACCAATGCATATTCTCCGCCAAATGATGTACGGAAGGTCAGGCCCTTTAATTTTTCTGAAAGTTTCCCAAAATCAAACTTGGCAAAAGCATCTCCAACCGCTTTGTAAGTAGTTCCGGCACTATTGGTATAAGATAACATGGCGATAGGATTGGTGATCTCCTGCATTCCAATACCAAAATCTTCGGGAGTTGCCCAGCTGCCATCAGCAAAAGTTACTGGTACAATCGGAGGAGTGTTCAATGCCTGAATCAAACTGGTTGCAGCAAAATGGTCATTTGTTCCAATGCCTTTGCTATTCATATTTGCTAAGTTGATGCTCGATCCGATTTTTACAATACCCATATCCCAATCGGTGGTTAGTTTATAAGTAAACCGCTCAAACTGCGATTTCCCTTTGGCTACAATCCCATCCTGTTTAAAGTAGTTAATGGAACTCATGAAACTAGCCTTTTCGGTTCCACCCGAAAAAGTGATCTGATGATTGGTTTTAGGAGCATTCCGGTTGAACATCTGAGCCTGCCAATCAGTATCATAGCTTAGCGTATCCATCATAGCCTGTGTAAATTTCCATGGTTGGCCAGCATTTGCGGCTGCCTCATTCTGAAGCATCAGGTATTCATTCTTATTTAATACATCCAGTTTCCTCCAAGGATTCTGAACACCTACATAGTTTTCGTAAGTAATCTGGGTTTTACCCGTTCCACCCCGCTTGGTGGTAATCAGGATAACCCCGTTAGCAGCACGGGCACCATAAATCGCAGCCGATGCAGCATCCTTCAGAACTTCCACCGATTCAATGTCCGACGGACTCAGGTAATCAATACCATAACCATTGGTAGGCAATCCATCCACAATATATAATGGCTCTGAATCACCGTTGGTGCCAATACCCCTGATCCTGACCGATACAAAGTCGCCCGGCTGTCCTGAATTGTTCATAATAACAACCCCGGCAGTTTTTCCCTGCAAAGCCTGGTTAACCCGGAGGTTATTGCCTCTGGCCATTTCCTGAGCGGTAACCTTTGCAATAGCACCCGTAATCAAACTTTTCTTTTGGATACCATAACCAACTACCACTGCTTCAGCAAGATCAAATGCCGATGGCTTCATCTGAACATTAATAACAGTCCGGCGGTTAACAACCTCATCAGCTGTTACATAGCCAACAAAACTGAACTGCAGTGTTTTCTGCTCATCCCTCACGTGGATCGTGTACTTCCCCAAGGCATCCGTTGTAGTACCAACAGCCGTACCAACAATCACTACGTTAACTCCGGGTAAGCCGATTCCCTTTTCATCGGAAACCGTACCCGTAACCACGAGCCCCTGCTGAGCTGCGGCAGAGCCTGCAACCATGCCGAACATCAGCACGGCAATAGTTAGCTTTAATAATCGTTTAATTTTCAAATACATATAATTAGCATTAGGTAATAAAATGTCATCTTCATTTCTCCTGATCCTGCGAAAAAAACGTAAACCCTATCACTTATAAATCCGGAATACTCACTTAATGATCCAAACAACCCGGTTTCTGTTAACGGTAAAACTACGACTATATAACCATTGGTGTTTTTAAAAAAACACATAACAATCACATCGTCACTACATCATTACTACATCATTTGATAAGGGAGAAAGAAAACTTAACGACAGAACGTAAAGAATACTAGACATTTAGCATAAATTCGATCAGATTCGCATCATGAGGAAGGTTCATCTTCTTGCGCAATCGGTAACGGCTGATTTCAACACCCCGGGGAGAGATATTTAACAGAGGCGCAATTTCCTTGGTACTCAGATTCATTCGCAAATAGGCGCATAAACGAAGATCTTTTGGAGTCAGTTGTGGGAAGCGTTTCTTAACGGTCTTGAGAAAATCATCATGTACGGCATCAAAATGGTCCTCAAATTGCTCGTACTCATTATCTGCTTCCAGATTATCCTCCACACTGGCCAGAATCTTCTTTAATCGTTCCTCGGCAGGGCCATTCGCAGCCTTTTCAGCAATCTTGACGATCTCTTCCTTCAGGTGGATCAAAAACTCATTCTTTTTCAATAATCCTGAAATGGATATGGCCAATTGCTTGTTTTTGTGTGACATTTCTGCTTCAATTTTCTCCTTCTCCAAAAGCACAAGCCGTTTTTCCGATTCAATTGAATCAGCACTATATTGTTGTCTGGCCAGATCGATATCCCTTTCATGCTTCAAATAGATTTGCCGCTTCTCGCGCCGGATTTTGGCAATAATCAATTTTATTAAATAACCGGCTATTGCCAAAAACAGGAGACTATAAATTGCAAAAGCAGCAAAACTCCGGTACCATGGGGGTAGGATACGAATTCTAATGATAGCATCCTGTGTTTCAATATTATAAATACTTTTTCCCCGTACCCGGAAAGTATATAACCCTTCGCGCAATCCAGTGTAGTCTTTTGCACCTTCTGCCGCAAACTCACTTCTTCCATGATCATACCCGTCAAGAATATAGCTAAATAGCATATCTTCAGGATTATCATACTGGGGCACTGCATACTCAATTCTAATATTGTGATGCGAATACGGAATCCTGATTGGCAGGTTATCTTCCTGGTCGCCAACAGGCACCCCATCCTTGTTTGTGAAATTTCCGCCGAAAAAGACAAGTGTGGAGTCCCTGGTCCCGCTGACTGAGCGGATCCAGCATTTTCGTGATTCGGGGTACTTTACCTGAAAAGTGGGATCGTAATGAACAAATCCTTGCTGACAGGCAATAAGTATGTTGGTTTCGTCCATAACATTCACGTGTTCAAAACCCGGGTTTGACAATCTGCTTATTGGATTGAACGCGCGTTTCTCAACTGTTTTAACCACTCCCCCGCTCTGCCTGATTACCCCAATTTCGTTCGTTTTAAAATACCAGATATTCCCATCCATATCTTCCGACAGTTCATTTACCGGTTCCTTACCCAATAGATTCGTATAAAACGGATCCGGCTCAAAGGAGTCCGATGCTTTTTTATATTGATACACCCCAAGAATGGTGGTGAAAAGAATCTGATTATCAATTTTATAAACCGAATTCCGATACCTGGAGGGTAATCCGTCAGATTCATTGTAAACTCTCACCTGGCTAGCCGCAATAAAGGAACTGTTGGTGACCACCCTGAATATTCCGAGTCCGCCATGCGCAATCCATAACGATCCATCGGGGTCCTCAGCAATAAATCTGGAACTCTCGCTAAACCCCTGGAGCGTTCGGTTATGGGACCATTTCCCATTATTCTTAGTTAAAAATGAAATTCCGTTGTATGTTCCTTCAAGAATTACATCAGCCTGCTCATTGAGCTTTAAATAATCCCAGCCACCGGTAATATCGGAAACCAGTTCTGCCTGGGTTCCACTAACCGTAAAAGTCCCGGTATTGTGTCCGCAAAACAGGGTATTGTCAATGTATTGTAATGACCATACCTGACCCATAGTTCCCTTGACAGGTGTAAAACCATTATCGGGACTCAGGGGATCTTCATAATCGGTCCACTTTTTTTGGAATAGTCCCTGATTGGTGCCTGCATAGATTGATCCATCGGCCCTGATGGAACAATATCCGGTGCCAGGCAATGAATTCCCATAGGTATAATAAGTAATAGGTGAGTTTATTTCGATGTAGGAAATTCCCTGGTCGAGTCCAAGCCAAAGGTTATTATCAATATCAGGGTAAATACTGAGTACTGTATTGTTCTGCAATCCTTTATCTTGATTGATATGCTGTATTGGCCGCCCGCTTTTATCAATTATGAGAACACCATCGCGGATTGAACCAAAAGCAAAAAACTTCTTATTGATCTGAGTACCGCAAAAAATAGAGTTTTCCATTAAAAAATCCGATGCCTCCCGTGCCCAGGGCACCGCTGTCCGCCCATCGTAAAGGTACAAGCCGTTCTTTGAGGTACCTATGATCATCCGGAAATCATCATAAGGTACAATGGTCTCAATATTCTTCCCGATAAACAGCTCGCCCCCAACTGCCCGCTGACTATTGATCCCGCTTATCCTGATCAATCCCAGGTGACGTTCAGATGTATAAAGAGCCTTATTTGCTTTAAATATAAAATTGAATTCCTTTTCAGGCAATATAACAATCAGATTTTCATTGTGATAAAGGAATATCTTGTTTTTTGATTGAAAATATATTCCGTCCGATGTTTCTACTATTTTCCAGATATCGTTAAAACTGGTAGCTACTTGCGGAAATTTCTTTGCGATGGATTGAAACACCAAATTCCCATTTTTTTCAGGTGCCATAAATCCAAAATCATTCATCAGCCCTACATATACGATTCCATTCGAGCCTACAAAAACCGATCTGTACAAAAATTGGTCAGGGAGCGAGTAAGTCCGCCATCTTTTCCCATCGAACTCTAACAATCCTTCACTATTCCCAAAATACATGAACCCCCTGCTATCCTGAGTAATACACCAATTTTGAGTGGCTGCATTATAAACTTTTTTCGGATAGTTTATGATATTTGGAATACCCTTATTCTTAACCTGGGCGGTTGATGATAAAGAAATGAATAAAGTGAGCGATGCAAGAATCAACTTTACCAGAAAAACTATATGTCCTCGCCTTCGTTGCACCATTGGTTTATTATAAAACCGAAGATAGGAAAATATTCCAATGCGACGATTTTGGACACGCAATTCTGGACACGCAATTATGCGTCTTTTATATAACCGGTCTTTAAGTACCCACCCCAACCCCTCCCTGAAAAAGGGAGGGGCTCCTCTCCGATGTAAATTTGAAGCTCTTTCCCCCTCCCTTTTTCAGGGAGGGGGCCAGGGGGTGGGTACTTTAAACGCCAATGCACGAATAGTTTGCGGGTTATTAGGTTTGAGGCAAAATGGCGACATGCTGGTGGACTCTACAATCCGGCACGTTCCTCAACCTTACTTTACCCTTTACCCTTTACCCTTCACCCTTACTTTACCCTTTACCATTTACCCTTTACCCTTAAGTCAAGTAATTTGCCTCGCCCACGTATCTTTCAATCCAACCGTTTTATTAAAAACCAACTTTTCCGGCTTGCTGTCCGGATCTACATTGAAGTATCCCAGGCGGGTAAACTGGAGATGATCTAAATGATTGGCTGCCATCAGGGATGGCTCCACCTTGCAATTGGTGATCACCGTCAGGGAATCGGGATTTAAAAACTCCATGAAATTCTGATCCTTGTGCCCATCAGGGTCGGGATCGTTAAACAAGCGGTCATACAAGCGGACCTCTGCATCCAGAGCATCCGGGGCAGATACCCAGTGCAAGGTACCTTTCACTTTTCGCGGGGCTACGGCCGATCCGCTGTGACTCGAGGGATCATAAGTAACATGGATTTCAGTGATCTGTCCATCGGCATCTTTTATAACCGATTCACATTTAATGATATAGGCCGATTTTAATCGGACTTCGCTACCTGGGGACAAGCGGAAATATTTCTTTGGCGGATCTTCCATGAAATCGTCGCGTTCAATATATAACTCGCGGCTAAACGGAATCTGTCTGGTGCCCGCCGATTCATCTTCCGGGTTATTTACCGTTTCAAGCAATTCTGATTGCCCAACCGGATAATTATCGATGATGAGCTTAACAGGATTCAGAACAGCCATAACACGATGGGCGGACTTATTGAGGTCCTCCCGTATGCAAAATTCCAGTAGTGCAACATCGATCACATTTTCGCGCTTGGCAATCCCCACCAGCGCAGTAAATGCGCGGATAGATTCAGGTGTGTACCCCCGTCGGCGCAATCCATGCAGGGTTGGCATCCGTGGATCATCCCACCCCGTAACGTGTCCTTCATTTACCAGCTGAAGGAGTTTGCGCTTACTCATGATGGTATAGCTCAAATTGAGCCGGGCAAACTCGATTTGCCTGCTCGGAAATATTTCTAACTCCTGAATAAACCATTCATACAATTGACGGTGGGGAACAAACTCCAGTGTGCAGAGTGAATGGGTAACTCCTTCTATAGAGTCGCTCTGTCCGTGCGCCCAGTCGTACATCGGGTAAATGCACCATTTGTCACCGGTTCTGTGATGATGAGCATGGCGGATGCGGTATAAAATAGGATCGCGCATGTGCATATTGGTGGAAGCCAGATCGATTTTTGCCCGCAACGTCATGGAATCATTTGCGAATTCACCGTTTTTCATCCGGACGAACAGGTCCAGATTTTCCTCAATCGAACGGTCACGATAAGCACTGGGCCGGTCGGGCTCAAAATCCGTTCCCCTGGTAGCATTCACCTCTTCAGCCGAAAGCTGGCAAACATAAGCTTTGCCTTTGCCAATCAGTTTTAAGGCAAATTCATACAGCTGGTCAAAATAATCGGAGGCATAAAACTCCCGATCGTCCCACTCGAAACCCATCCACTTGATATCCTTGCGTATAGCATCCACATAAGAAGTATCTTCGGTAATGGGATTGGTATCATCAAACCGTAGGTTGCACTTGCCTCCATACTCCGAAGCGATGCCAAAATCGAGACAGAAAGCCTTTGCATGCCCAATATGCAGGTACCCGTTGGGCTCAGGCGGAAAACGCGTTTGCACCCGCCCCCCATGTTTACCTGTTTTAATATCCTCTTCAACAATCTGTTCGATAAAATTCAATGAACGGGCTTCATCGCTTTTCGGGACATTCATTTCGTCAGTCATGGCTTGTAAATTGAGGCGGCAAAGATAGGGACTTTTTGTCGTGAACCGTAATGCTAATGCCTATTGCGTATTGTGGAATGCGTGATGATGATAAATAACAAATGACAAAAGACAAATAACAACAGATAAATATCAAATGACAAAAGACAAATAACAAATAAAATCCAATACACAAAACTCAAAATCCAAACGGAGCAGCCTTTGGAATTTGATTTTTGGAGTTTGTTTGTCTTTTGCTATTTGCTATTTGCTCCATTTGCTCCATGTTCGATGATTGATCGATGCGACAGCTTTTCCTGGTGCGGTGCTCACTGTGTAGGCAGCTGGCACTAGCATTATTCACTGAACAGTACGTTTTGTGTAAGGCCTGCCTGGGCTTGCCCCTGGAATCCAGACTTCTGGCAACAGCGATCTGTGTCTTGCAGTTGGGGATCGTACTGCTTATACAGCACGACGAGGCCCAGCTCCGCGAGCGCTTGTCATCAGTTCCGACAGATACGCTCCCTTTTCTGCGGAAGTGCCAGCACAGGGGCTCACGATGAGCAAAACCAGCAGCAGCAAAAACGCAGCAGCAGCTGACACCCAGGCGATCCTCAAACAGCTGGCAGGCATACAGGGCATGATGGTCACGAAGCAGGATATGGAGGAGGCCCTTCATGGTCCTGCCCTTAAAGCAGCCATGGAGGAGGCAGTGGCCAAGCAAGTGCAGCCCATGGCAGCTGAGCTGAAGGGGGACATGGCTGCTTTGAAGGAGGATATGGGCAAGCACCAAGAAAATCTGGCAGCGCTGGAGAGCAGAATGGATGACATGACAGCCCA
>CAIXKO010000350.1 GCA_903919925.1 uncultured Bacteroidota bacterium
CTAATTGGCACATTCCTTAATTTCTTCCATTAGCATATTAGCTCATTAGCACATTAGCACATTAGCACATTAGCCTATTACCTTTCCTTTGGTCCTATACTCTTCATCCCTCATCCAACAACCAGTAGGCACCCCCAGCCTCATGAATTCAATGCATTTGGAGCAAGATATGCAAACCTTTTTGGGATTGAGCCTCCCCGTGTGCATCAGGTCATTTGGAGCATCCGGATAGGCAAAGGAGCTGCGGCCCAGACCGATGAAAGATGCTTTATTCTGATTGATCACTCCGGCTCCCACATTTGGAAAATGTTGGCGCAACCAGGAATAGCCCGATCCCACAAAATGAAGATTAGGAAATGTTAGTTGCAGCTCACCTGTGGCATGGATCAGCCGGGCAATCGCGGTAAGTTGATGCTCCTGGGGTGGCGGGGCATTGAATGTCCCCCGGTCAAACGGCCTTCCGATATGGGCATTGTGGCGCGGGACACCTGCCGAAATGTTCCAAAGCGGAACAATCGGTGCAAATTCGGTGATCAGTTTTTTTACCTCAGCCGGGTCTACTTCTGCAGATCCATTGGGATTCATGCCGAATCCATAAGGATAAGGAATGAGATCGAAAGCACTCAACCTGACTGTTTTCATGATTTTCGAAGGCGTGTTCAACACCTCCCGCATAAAACGGGTCCGGTTTTCGAAGGATCCACCATACCGGCTGTCGGTGCGATCGTAAGCAAAGAGCATTTCATGCAAAAGGTATCCATGACAGGCTTTTACGTCAACCGCATCAAAACCGGCCCGTTCGGCAAGCTTTACACCTTCAATATATACAGTTTTGATTCTGTCAATATCGGAATCGGAATAGAATTCCGGTTGCCGGTCGCCGGAGGCCGCTTGCCGGTTATCCAGATACGGATTATCCGAAAAGATTTTAGACTGAAAATCCCCTCCCGGATTGCTATATCTACCAGAGTGAGTGAGCTGGAGCACAAGGAATGGGCGGTGATCCTGACCAAAAGTATCGGCTGCATGCTTCCGGACATGATCATTTAACATCCTGAACTGATCAACATTATCCGAAGAAATCATCATCTGGTGCGGATTCGACCGGCCATCCCGACTAACACTACAAGCCTCATACCAGATCATGCCATTGCCTCCGGCAGCATAACGTCCGTATCTCCGGAACGCCAATTCACCGGGTGCCCCGTTTTCATCAGAATCAAAACCCTCCATGGGCTGAACAGTGATCCTGTTGGGGATGCGGACACCCTCAATTACAACAGGTTGCATTAATGATTCAATCGAATCCGACCAAGGCAGATCGATTCCCAGCTCCTTTGCTTTTGCGATCAAATCAAAGGCTGATTTATAGCGAAATTTTTCGTGTTCTGACATTAATTTTTCATTCTTACCACCATCACTACCGGGTTATCATCCTCTTTCATTTCTTTGGCTATGGCTACAAACCTGTTGTGCAGCGAGAGGATTGGCCCAAAGATTGGTGAGATCGATTTTCTCCAGTTGCTTTACCTTACCAGCCTCTGATTGTTGCATTGATGGATGCCAACAAGTTAACAAGGGGAGTATCAGTAAGAAAATTAACAGATTGCGCATACTATCTATTCAGGTATATGAAATTTATGCAATGAAACAAAAATACCTACAAAATTCCCAACGCTTTGCAGCAATATCCGGATAGGACATTCTTTCTTTTTCTCTGTGAATCTCTGTGGACCGCTGTGTATCTCTGATTCATTTGTTTTTCTCACATAGAGTTACCGGCATTTTCCAAGATTCCCACGAAATTAACCAAAGAGCAAACTGTAACATCCTCCCTGATCCGGTACGAGTCTCCGGCGGGAATAACAATATAGTTTGTTTTTGTTTTCAAATCATCAATGGCAGTCACAAAACTTTTGGTTAATGACGGGGCAGAAGACAATTTGATTTCGATGCACATCTCCGGGCTGATGCCGGTTCCCAAAACCAGGTCGGCTTCGATTCCGGTATGAGTCCGGTAGTACCAATAGTTCCATTTTCGGCGTATCAAAGGTATTAATTGTGAGAGCACAAATGTTTCCCAGGAACTTCCGGCAAAAGGCGTACTCATCAGTTGATCACGATTTCGCAGGCCAAGTAACCGGTGCAAGATCCCAGTGTCCGTGATGTACACTTTTTTTGATTTAACCAATCGCTTGCCGATGTTGGCATACCAGGGATCGATCCTGAAAATCATGAATGCCCCTTCGAGGTATTCAAGATACCTATCGACGGTATGACTGGTTATTCCCAAAGACCGGCCGATTGAGGAAGAATTCAATAAATTGGCTGACTGATAAGCCAGCATTTCCCACAATTGCCGCACCTGACGGGGTGCCGCTTTTAATCCCAGCATAGGCAAATCCCGTTCAATATAGGTATAGATAAAATTGTCGAGCCAATCCTGACGGAATACAGGATCAGCATCAAGCACCACCTGGGGAAATCCTCCCCAGAAAAAAAGGTCGTTCAGGTCAATTATTCCGTCAACCTCCGGAAGAATAAAGGGAAACAAACTAAGGAAATAGATTCTGCCGGCTAAAGTTTCAGAAGAGGAAAGAATGATGTCAGGGCTGGCTGATCCGAGTATAAGAAAACGACCCGGTTCACGCTGAGCATCTATCTCGGCCCTCATTTGTGGTATTAAATCAGGGTATCGTTGTATTTCATCAAGCACGATCAAACGATTCCGGTTATCAGCAAAAAAAAGACCCGGATCGCTTATCCTTCTCTGATCCTCAATCCTTTCAAGATCCAGGTAAGCGGTATCACGCCCCAGATTCTGACAAACCATTTTGGCCAGAGTAGTTTTTCCGCACTGCCTGGGACCGGTGATACAAACCACCGGGAATTTTTTTAAAGCATTGCTCAGTTCTATTTCTGATCGCCTTTGAATCATAACGGAATGAATATCACAATTCAAAAATATGATATTTTCGTGAAAATTTGAAATTCGATTTCAATTTTTCATGATTCTGAAAATAATTCTAACCTGCATCACCGATTAGCAGCCACTTCCATACCGGAATAACCTCAATACTAAACTGCCCCAGCTGGATATGCTCTTCCTGATCGTGGGTTAATACGGTCAGCTTTGCTATTCCCAGTTCCTTTCCTGCCCCGATCAACCCGGATAGTTCCCGCTCACGGTTTTCAGGATTCAGATCATAAGTAACCTGGATGGCCTCCAGGAGAACCGTATTTTTCCGAATCAGGAAATCAACCTCTTTGCCATCGGCTGAATTCCAATAATACAAATCATCGTAAAGCCGGTTCAATTGGTGGAATACCATATTTTCCAATACTTTACCCAGGTTTTCCGAGAATCTGAACCCAAGGGCCTGATAAAAACCGAGATCAGTAACATAATACTTATCCGGATTAAAAATCTGCTTTTTTATAGAATAACTATATAACGACAGGGACTGGACCAGGAATACCTCTTTCAGTATTTCCAGGTAATTCCGTATCGTTGAAACGCTTTTAACATGGAGCATTTTCCGCAATGATTCATAGCTTAAGAGGCTACCGCTGTTGGTGATTAAGTAGAGGCACAGTTCACGTATTTCCCTGGCATTACGGATTTGGTGGCGGGTGATCACATCGCGGTGCATGATGTCTTTAAAATAAGCATCAGTTATATTAACATCTTTATTTTTAACTACTTCAGGAAATCCCCCCAACTGGGAATAAGTATTGAATTCCCGTTTGATACGTGTAGCATTTTCTGCTGTAAGCAAATCTCGCGGTGAAAGCTCATAGATCCCGTTCATCCAAAGATATTCACGGAAAGAATACGGGTGAACCCTGAACTCCCGGTTGCGGCCAGTGAGGGCAGTACTTAATATTGAGTTGCTTAGCGAGCTGTTTGATCCGGTTATGAACATTTTGACATCCTCAAACTCATACATCCGGTGAACCCAGCGTTCCCAGGATGGAATCATCTGGAGCTCATCCAGAAAAAAATACTTTTTACCCTGAGGATTATCCAGCTCAAGAAAAGCCTGGTAAAGGGATTCAAAATCCTCCACTCCGAAACGGATCAGCCGTTCATCCTCAAAATTTATGGAAAGCACCTGATTTTTCTGAATCAAACCTTTTGAGATAAGGCCCCTGGCAATCAGCGACATGATACTGGATTTACCGCTCCGGCGTATGCCGCTGATGAACAATATCTCCTTCTGGCTGAGCAAAGGTTCAAGCTTTGTCAGAATCTCACGGGGAACCAGACCCCTGTCTGCCAGGAACCGATCCCGGTGCGAGATAATCAGTGATTGTAATATCAGTTTGTCCACAACAATTATATTTCATTACAAATATAATGTTTTTACACATATATTCCATTACTGTTGTAATATATATCTTGATTCTCTGCGGCCCTCTGCGTAACCTTTGAGGCCCTGCTATATAACTTGCCTTTAGGTACCCACCCCCTGGCGGGGGTGGGTACCTAAAGGCAAGTTATCGGTCACGATGTTCCGTTTCAGACGGCTATCACTCTGCGGTAAAAAAAAAGATTTAACCGCAGAAAACGCTAAGATTATGCAGAGGACGGCACAGAAGGGAATTGAAATATTATATCTGTTTGACCAGGCTATTCAACAGGCTAATATTTTGTACCATACGATCCTCGCAAACAGCCGCCCAATCCTTCCGATCTAATACGGCGAGTGTGCCAGCCTGCATCTTTTGCCTGGTTTCTTCCGATAGGAGTGTAAGTTCCTTCATTTCCTGATCCGTCAAATCAGGAAATTCTTTCCTGAATTCCGGATCGTTCAGAGGGATATCGAAATCCCCGCCATGATCTTCGATATTCAGGTGAAGAGGAGATAGTGGAACTAACCTTGCGCCCACCGAACGAGCGCCCAACAACTTAAAGATTTTGTGAAAATTGATGACACCGGAGCCGAATGGAGCGGTAAAAGAATTGAACCCGGTATCCGATACCCGAATGCCTCCGTCCTTAATATGGGTGGAAACTACCCAAGGCAGCACTCTTTCAGTGGCCAAAATGGGATCTTCGAGCATAGTAAGTAAATTCATGGTATCGAGGCAGATACCAAGCCATTCGCCCGGTTTGGCTCCACAAGCTTCAAAAACACGGAGCAATTCAAAAGTAGTAAACTCAAAATGCGTTTCTATGGCCAATATAACCTGGTGATCTATCAGCATCTGCTTTTGGGCAGATAACGCAACCACCATCTCATCAAGCAGTTGCTTTGTAGATAATGATTTCGGGTTCCATCGCATCAAACCTCCGGAGCACGACCGGATAATCCTGGTACCGAGCTTTTCAGCTTCCTCCGCCGCTGTCCGGTTGTGGTTAAACAAATCCTTCTTTTCCCAAGTAGTCAGATCCCTTGGAATGTGCTGTCCCCCACCCCATTCCAGGTACATATGGTGCTCCTCAGCAAAATCCTTCATTCGCAGCAGCTGCCTGCAATCAAGCTTCCTTCGCTCCAACTCACCCAACCCCGAAAACGCCACTCCCTCGGCCCCATGGTCCAGCGCCCACTGCAAAGTCTCCATCGGACCCAAACCCAAAGGAAACAACCCGTAATTATCAACCCCTACCCTAAACATCTTCCACCAATTTTATTATTAACTCAAACCCACACCCTCTTAATACATTGGCACATTGGCACATTGGCACATTAGCACATTAGCACATTGGCTTTCCCGCCATCCTCTCAATATAATTCCCATCAATAAAAGGATCATCGTTCATATGTCCCTTCATCAATGCAATCCTTTTAGCAAGCAGTTCAGGAAGATTTACTCCATACATCAGCGGAGTTTCACCCTGATCAGTCAGTGCGATAAACTCAATTCCGGTGCGAAACAGTTTAATAAGCTGTTCAGAGTTTGCGATCTCCAGGAGCATCATTTCCTGCATAGCCGACTTGTATTTCAGCTTTCCAGTGGCTTCCGTAGTATTCATAAATCC
>CAIXKO010000351.1 GCA_903919925.1 uncultured Bacteroidota bacterium
CCCGACAAAGGCTTTTCAGGTATCAATACGGCGCTTCATGAAGGGTTTTATGACCATGATTTAAGGATTGCATTATTTACTGATCATCAGATATTTGAAAGATATCACAAGTTTAAGGTAAGGACTTCTTTTGGAAAAAAAGAGGCACTTAACATGCAAGAGCTCACCGATTTGCATCCGGGTGATTTTGTTGTTCACGTAGACCATGGGATCGGGCAGTTTGGCGGATTGGAAACGGTGGAGATCAACGGCAAGCGGCAGGAGGCGGTGAGGCTGGTTTATCGTGATCAGGACGTTTTGTACGTGAGCATACATTCGCTCCATCGCATATCGAAATACAAAGGGCGCGAGGGTGAAAATCCAAAAATTCACAAATTAGGATCAGGAAGCTGGCAAGCACTTAAAGCCCGGGCAAAATCGAAAATCAAAGATATTGCCAAAGAGCTGATCGAGCTTTATGCCAAAAGAAAATCGGCTGAAGGGTTTGCTTTTAGTCCGGATTCCTATTTGCAGTATGAGCTGGAGGCATCGTTTATATATGAAGATACGCCTGACCAGTACAAAGCTACAGCCGATGTGAAGGCTGATATGGAATCGGAAAATCCGATGGACCGGCTGGTATGCGGGGATGTAGGATTTGGCAAAACCGAAGTAGCGGTGCGGGCGGCATTTAAGGCAGTAGCTGATTCAAAGCAGGTTGCGATTTTGGTGCCTACCACCATTTTGGCTTTACAACATTACAAAACCTTTAAGGAAAGACTCAGTAAATTTCCGGCTAAAGTTGAATATACCAGTCGGTTACGAAATGCAAAAGATCAAGGCAGGGTTTTGCAGGAGTTAGAAGAGGGTAAAATCGATATTTTGATAGGCACGCATAAATTAATCGGCAAGAGTATAAAATTTAAAGATCTGGGTTTACTGATCATCGATGAAGAGCAAAAATTTGGAGTGGCTGTAAAAGAAAAACTCCGCCAGATGAAACTGAGTGTGGATACGCTCACATTAACCGCTACCCCAATACCCAGAACGTTGCAATTCAGCATGATGGGGGCACGCGATCTATCTATTATTAACACTCCCCCACCCAACCGGCATCCAATAATCACAGAATTATTTTCGTTAAACGAAGAGTTGATCAAGGATGTAATTGATTATGAATTAAGTCGCGACGGGCAGGTATTCATCATACACAACCGGGTACAGAACATCAGTGAAGTGGAATCGATGATCAACCGGGTGGTACCCAAGGCGCGAACGATTGTTGCGCATGGCCAGATGGAGGGTCATACGCTGGAGGAAAGGATGTTAGGTTTTATTAATGGTGATTATGACATTCTCATTGCAACCTCAATCATTGAAAACGGTTTAGATATACCTAATGCCAACACCATCATTATCAACAATGCGCATCATTTTGGTCTGAGCGATTTGCATCAGTTGCGGGGCCGGGTTGGCCGATCGAACAAGCGTGCTTTTTGTTACCTGATTGCTCCGCCGCTGCACTTGTTAACCCCGGATGCACGCAGGAGATTGAAGGCGGTAGCGGATTTTAGCGAACTGGGCAGCGGGTTTAATATTGCCTTGCAGGATTTAGACATTCGTGGCGCCGGCAATCTTTTGGGAGCTGAGCAAAGCGGATTTATTTCCGATATTGGTTTTGAAACTTATCAAAAAATCCTGGCTGAGGCGATGCTGGAATTGCAGGAAGCAGAATATTTATCGCAGCCTTCAGGGACATCTGAATCCCCAACGGTAAACACTGGCCTCGCCTCGTCGTCGATCCAGGTCAACACTGGCACTACGGCATCGGTCCACCTCACCCCCGGTCCCTCACCCGCGCTCGCTCCGCTCGCGGCAGAGGGGAGCGGAGCTGCAGGGGGATTTGGTGCGATGGGAAAGAGAAGGCTGGCGGCGGTGCAGGATACTACGGTGGATTGCGATCTGGAGGTATTGTTTCCGGAGGAGTATATTGAAAGTACGCGCGAGCGGGTGAGATTATACCGGGAGCTGGATGAAACGTTGAATGAAAAAGCTTTGGAATCATTTACCAATCAATTAGTTGATCGATTTGGCTCCTTACCACATCAAACTGTGGAGTTGTTGAATGTTGTTAGGCTCCGGTGGGTTGCACAGGAAATTGGCATTGAGCGTATTCAGTTGAAAAACAGCCGGATGGTTTGCTATTTCGTGAGTAATCAGCATTCACCTTTTTACCAGTCGCCCGAGTTTTCCCGTGTACTTCAGTTTGTGCAGAAAAACACCAGAACTTGTCGTATGAAAGAAGTTGGAGGCAAGCTTACCTTGAGTTTCGAAGGAATAAAGGCGGTTAAGAGGGCGTTGGATTTATTGAGGTCTGTATAGTTACTGGTCAGTAATAAAAAGACATTCAATTATGCATCAACTATATACCTTGTCTTAAAGTACCCACCCCAACCCCTTCCTAAAAAAAGGAGGGGCTCCTCTCCGATGTAAATTTGAAGCTCTTTCCCCCTCCCTTTTTCAGGGAGGGGGCCAGGGGGTGGGTACTTTAAACGCCTATGCACGAATAGTTTGCGGGTTATTAGGGTTGGGGCAGATTGGCGACATGCTGGCGGTCTCTCCCTGGTGTATTCTGCAATTTAGCCTCTGAAAAAATAATTTTATCTCCTGGCATGAGCTGGGCCAATAACTGGAGGTCCTCTCTGGTAACGCAACCTATCCGGGGGTAGCCGCCGGTAGTTTGGCAATCGTTCATCAAAATAATGGGGTTTCCATCGCCAGGAATCTGGATAGTACCGGGAATAACGCCGGATGATAAAATATCGGCACCTGACAGGTGTTCAACTTTTGGACCCTGGAGCCGTATTCCCATTCGGTCACTGTTGGGGGAAACGGTAAATACTGATGTTAGAAAAATCCGGATGCCGTTAATTGAAAATTGGCCAGATTCTGGTCCTGGAATAAAACGTATGGTAGCGGGCCGGGATAATGTTTTTGGTTGAGATTTCGGAAAATTCTCCGGCATTTTGCTGATTTCATTAGCGTTTGCCATGCCAATTTCGATTTCGTCACCAGCCTCCAGTGCCCTTCCCTTGTAACCGCCTACTTTACCTTTCAGATAAGTGGATCGGCTGCCCATAGCCAGGGACACATCAAAACCGCCCTTAACTGAAAGGTAAGCGCGTAATCCATTTTTAATTCCGGCAAAAGACAGCAGATCGCCGGAATGGATCGTGATTAACTGATTGATTGCCATTTCCATTCCATTGACTCTGGGGGGCATATCGGCACCGGTAACTGCAACAACTGTATCTGCAACAAATTCGAGTACCGGGCCCTTAAAAGTCATTTCCAAAACCGCATCATCCTTTTGATTTCCCACTAATTTGTTGGCTAAACAAAAGGAAGGAAAATCCATGGCCCCGCCTGCCGGCATTCCAAAAGCACGAAAACCAAGCCGGCCGGCATCCTGAATGGTAGTCAGCAGTCCGGGTTCAACTACGCGTACGTGAGGTTTATCGGTCGAAAATAGTGTGTTTCTAACGGGAGATGGGTCCTTTGAATCATTAAATGGTGGCAACAGATCGTCCGATAATCTGGAAAAACGCACATTCATACCGGCTTTGCAAAGAAAAGGCTCCATTCTACCGGGGTCAAAAAGTTTCAAATTTGTTCGTCCGATGATTTGCCAACCTCCCGGGCTGGTAATCGGGTATATTCCGGTTTGATCGCCGGCAATTCCAACCGATCCGGCAGGAACACTGAGGCGGGGCTCTTTCTTTCTAGGTATCGCAATTGCTGTATCCAAACCTCCGAGGTAACAAAACCCAGGGGTAAAGCCCATCATATAAACCCTATATATTGATTGGGTATGCCGTTGAACAACTTCCTCCTTGGACAATCGCGCATGCAAGGCAACTTCTTCCAGATCAGGACCATCTTGTCCTCCATAACTAACCGGAATTTCCAGAACGGGTGATTGATCATTATCTCCCGATGAGGGGTTGCTGCAATAACCGTTTACAGTTTCCTTTATTTTTAGCAGGAAATCGGACCAGTTTATCAGATCCGGATCATAAATGGCCAGAATATCGGAATAAGCAGGAATCAGCGCAGTTAGTCCGGTTATCTGTGAATTTTGAATCGCCCTCGCCAAAGAATGAACGTGCCGGTTTGTTTCGGGTGATATTGTTTCTCCGAGTTTGATGAGGAAAGAG
The DNA here is from genome assembly GCA_903919925.1 of uncultured Bacteroidota bacterium. GTDB lineage: Bacteria > Bacteroidota > Bacteroidia > Bacteroidales > UBA12481 > UBA12481. The sequence goes on from CAIXKO010000351.1 coordinate 4,197, forward strand.
GTATCGCCGAGGGGTTTATATACACACGTTAACATAAGGTGAGGGATGTGAGGATGTTAAGGATGTGAGGGTGGGAGGAGGAGGTGGGAAAGGAGTTGGGCGAGGGAGGGTGCGTGTGGGTGGTCGCCGTGGATGCAAACGGTGTCGGCCTGGATGGGTATGGTTGTTCCGGTGATGGTATCAACCTGGCTGCAGAGGAGCATCTGCCTGACCTGGGCAAGGCTTTTATCTGTATCGGTAATCATTGCATTGGGTTGGCTTCGGGGCACGAGTTGGCCATTATTTGTATAGCTGCGATCGGCAAATACTTCGTGAGCGAATTTCAATCCGGTGGCTTGAGCAGCTGAATGCATAACGGAGCCGGAGAGTCCAACCAGAATCAGGTGGGGATCCGTATGAAAAACTGCATCGGCAATGATTTGGGCAATTTGAATATTTCTGGCCGCATCGTTGTATAGTGCACCGTGTGGTTTTACATGAGCCAGGGCACTACCAAGACCTTCAACAATTTCCGCGAGTGAGGCAATTTGCCGGATTATGCTCTCATACAGATCGTTCCGGTTCATTGCTATACTCACCCTGCCAAAATTTTCGAGATCGGGGTAACCCGGATGAGCCCCGATTTTTACGCCTGATTTCAAAGCGAGTTTACTGGTTTCGAGCATGGTTTGAAAGGTTCCTGCATGGCCCCCGCAGGCAATGTTGGCTGATGTAATGTACGGCATGATCAGTGTATCGTTACCGGCACCTTCACCTAAATCGCAATTGAGATCAATTTGCATAACCAATATCTCAGATTACTTTTAAAACAACCAGTATTGTTCTGGCACCTAATATTATCGTAATTAAAACTACTGCTCCGCCGGCGAAATTAGCAAAGAGTTTGTTCCGATAATTTCCCAATAGCGAGGATTGGTTCATGATCCACAAAAGGTAACCGGCAATTATTGGCAGGAGGATTCCATTGGCAACCTGAGCGAAAAGGATAGCTTCAACCGGGCTGGCACCGATTTGTGAAAAGATCATCCCAATGAGGAGAATGCTGAGCCACACGGACCGGAATTTCCAATTGCTCCGATCGCAATTCCAGCCAAGTATACCCCTGGCGGCATATGCTGCGGCCAAAGGTGCAGTGATAGCAGAGGTAAAACCGGCGGCAAACAATCCGATAGCCATCGAAATTCGGGCCCACTTACCCAGGAGTGGCTGTAATTGTCCGGCAATATCGGCGGCATTTTTAAGAATGGCATCGGTTCCATAAAAGGAAACTGCCGCAGCGATTATGATGGCCATCGATATTAAACCGCCTAAACTGATGGAAACCAGGATATCGAGCCATGACTTACCCAGATCATCCGGGTTTTTCCACTTTTCGCTGGCTGCTGAAGCGTGGAGGAATAAGTTATACGGAACCACTGTTGTTCCGATTAACCCTACCAAAGTCAGCAGGGAGCCTTTGGGTATTGACGGAACAAGAAGGCCCTTCAGTAATTTGGTCATATCGGGGCCGATAACCATGGTGGTTCCGATAAAAGCCAGGCTCATGAGGATGACCAGGGTTACCAAAACTTTTTCAACAGCCTTTGAGCTTCCTGTCCAAAGCAGGATAAAAGCCATAAACCCGGTGATCAGTGCCCAACCGTTGAATGAAACCGATCCGATATGGAACCGGTTCCAGCCACAGATTGTTTCCAGTCCTAGTCCTCCACCTAAGACATTTCCCGTTTCGAAGGCAGCATTTCCGATCACAATGGCCGAAAGTACCAGGGTAATAGCAACTGCTTTTGACCAAACTGTTTTTGTTGATTCACGAATAGCCTCACCCAATCCTTTTTGGGTAACAATTCCAAGCCGGGCCGACATTTCCTGAAGGATGATTGTGGCGATCACCGAAAAAAGCATTCCCCAAAGCAGAGCATAACCAAATTTTGCACCTGCCATGGTGCAGGTTGTTACCGTGCCGGGACCAATAAATGCAGCTGTTACTAAAGCCGCGGGGCCGATGGAGGAGATGCGGGAGCGTAGGGACATAATATAAATGGGAAGAGAGGTGAAGAGGGTGAAGAGGGTGAAGAGAGGTGAAGAGGGTGAAGAGAGGTGAAGAGAGGTGAGGAGGTTAAGGAGGTTAAGGAGGTTAAGGAGGTTAAGGATGTTATGGATGTGAGGATGTGAGGAGGTGAGGAGGTGAGGAGGTGAGGAGGTTAAGGAGGTGAGGGTGTGAGGGTGTGAGGGTGTGAAGAGGTGAGGGTGTGAAGAGGTGAGGGTGTGAGGATGTGAGGGTGTGAGGAGGTGAGGAGGTGAGGGTGTGAGAGTAAGGTGGGAGGGGTAAAGGTAAGAAATGAAAGAAATAAAGGGATGAAGATTAGGGGTGTTGGAAAGTGATTTTCTAAGACATTGATAATCTGGATAGATGCATGTATTTAGATATTTATATAATAATATTGGTTGGAGAGCGCAAGTTTTGACTTGCAGTGGTATCTAATCATCATAATCGAATAACTATTAACAATTAAAATTTTAGAGAAATGAAAAAAGTAAGTATGAAAATCGCGATGGCAGCCTTAATGATTGCAGTCGGAACCCTGGGTCTTCAGGCTCAGAACGGAAGAGGAACTGGTACCTGCGGAACCGGAACCTGCGTAAACACCAGTTTGTTGACCGCTGAGCAACAGGCTATCCTTGATGAACTTTGCGACATTTTCCAGGCCGACATGGCCATTCTGCGAGCAGATCTTCAGGCCACCACCAATTTGGCCGACAAACTCGCTATCCGTATGGAGATGACCACCCTGCGTGATGCACACCTGGCCGAAGTTAAAGCACTGCTAGCTTCATGGGGAATAACTTCTGTAATCGGCGTTAATAAAGGTGTCACCGGATCAGGTACTGCCTGCCTAAGCGGCACCGGAACAGGGATATGCACCGGAACAGGGGTTGGCAACACCAAAGGAAAAGGAAAAGGTAAGTAATCATTCAGGTTAAAACATCAAAACAAGAGCGGGTGAACGAACCACAGGTTCAAATAACCCGCTCTCTCCATTAAAATTAACAATCAAAAAAATTAACAAAATGAAAGCAATTAGTTTGAAATACAGCCTGATGATCCTTCTTGCAGGCACTTTTTCGCTCAGTTCCTGTGAAAGTTCTTCTGATCTATCATCCGGGATCTTGGCACGAATGGTAACTTCGGATAATGAAGGTACCACCACCATTAACTCAGATGATTTAAAATCGGTAACCACCGGCACCGATGAGATTACTGCTGAGCAGATTGAATGGTTGAAATTTATGCGTGAGGAAGAGAAATTAGCGCACGACCTGTATCTCGCATTAAGCACGGACTATACCACTCCGGTATTTACAAATATTGCACGTGCTGAGCAAAACCATACGAGTGCAGTACTGACGGTACTTACGGCTTATGGAATTGAGGATCCGGCATCATCGGAATCCGGGGTTTTTACGAATCCCGATCTGCAGGCGCTTTACAATACACTACTTGCACAAGGGAAAGTTACGCTGATTGATGCACTTAAGGTAGGCGCATTGGTTGAAGAAACTGACATTCTGGATGTCGCTGATGTTTATGCAGGTACGCCGGGGGATGATCTCAAAACTTTAGCCGAGGCGTTGATGCTGGGTTCGAGAAATCACCTGCGTGCATTTAATCGCGTTCTAAAAGCAAACGGCATTGTTTATGTTCCTGTAGCACTGGAACAAACTGATTTTGATGCCATTATAAACAGCAGCTGGGAAAAAGGTACTGGTTTATGCATGCTGACAGGTAAGGGAACAGGTGGTCAATATCTTTGCGGAACCGGAACCTGCATCAATCCAGGTGGCCGGGGTTTTCGCGGAGGTCGGAAATCTTAGGTAACAAGTATCTGAGAAAAAAATCATAACTTCGGGTTTTTATGACTGAACAAGAGGTACTGAAGCTGGTTTTAGCAGGTGATCCACGGGCGATTAGGTCGCTCGTGGATCATTTCCAGCCGATGGTACTTCGCACTGCCAGGGGGTTCTTGCGAAATTCAGATGATGCCCGCGATGTTGCACAAGAGGTGTTTATCGACATTTTCACCAATATTCACCGGTTCCAGGGTCAATCGCGATTATCGACATGGGTATACCGAATTGCGGTAAACAGATCGCTCAACTACCTGAGGAGCAATAAGAAAAGATTAAGTAACCGTAGTTATTCCTTTGAAAACAGTGAATCGGGACAAGAGGGAACGATGAACTTAAGCGACCCCACCCAAAAAAATCCGGCTCAGATTCTTGAGCAAAAAGAAAAATCGGAAACCCTGCATGCGGCAATTCAATCGCTGCCGGAAAAACAGCGGATCGCGTTTACACTTGCCGAGTACGATGATCTTTCTTACAAAGAGATAGCAGAAGTAATGGAGACTAGTGTATCCTCTGTTGAATCGCTGATATTCAGGGGGAGGAAGAAATTGCAGGAGAAGTTGTGGAAGGTGTATCGGAATTTAGATAGGCCAACTTAAGAGAGAGGGGAAGGTTGACTTAGATAGGCCAACTTAAGGAAAAGTTGGCCTATGAGTGCAAGTTTTTTATATGGAGTGTGTCTAATAAATAAAAATAAGGATATGAAATGCAAAAAATGCCGGAACAACCTGATTGGATTTATCAGGGGTCAGCTTCCTGAACCGGAGCTGGTCCTGATCAGGGAGCATCTCACAGGATGTGAGGAATGCCGGTTGTTTGCGAGTTATTTATCATCGACTCTTAATGTTATTCAGGCAGAGAAACAGCTTGAGCCAGATCCGTTTCTAGCCACCCGGATTGAAGGGATTCTGCAAGCCGGAGCAACACCTGCGCGCAGGCTTCAACCCATGCTGCGGCTGATTCCGGCAGCGGTTTTTACCTTTTTTATCCTGGCAGGAATTGCAGGCGGGTTTGGGTTAGGGGAATTGATTGCCCCCAGGGTGACTGAAGATCAGATGGCCAGAAACGAACTCACCATCCTGATCGATGATCTACAGCAGGAACCGCTCGAAACATTTATTATGGGATTTGAAGCTACTGAATAGCAGGAGAGATGTTTATGGATAACAAAAAACTACTCATCGGTTTGATTCTGTTTCTGGTTATAACAAATATTGCGACAATACTTACTGTTTTAGTTCATACGGGGAAAACTATAGGAAAAGATCAGGAGGGCAAAAAAGCTACTGCGGTGGAAGTCACCGGATCGGTACCTGATAACCAGCGAACACAATTTTTTACCAACGAACTCAATCTTGACAGTGACCAGCAGGAAAAATTCAGGGAAATTCATCGGAACTATATGAGAAGCGCCCGTGTGATCAGTGCCGATATGAGTCAGTTGCGCGATGATTTACTGGAAGCGATGGATCAGGATCAGCCTGATTCCATAAGGATGAACAATCTATCGGCGCAGATCGGACAAAAACACACGGAACTCAAAAAGCTTACGGTTAAATATTATACCGGATTGAAAGCGATCTGCAAACCTGATCAGCATGAAAAGCTTTACGAGTTGATCCGTAAAATTATTAAACCCGATGGGGATGTTCAGCTGCCGCAGGAGGGTGAAAAGCGAGGTGGCGGTAATGGAAAAGGGCGCGGCCCATGGTGGAGAAATCAGAAAGATTCGGTTTCAAAACAGCACGAACAGGGGAGGTAAATAACGAGGTTTCTGATTAAATAATGCCTTCGGTTACAACTGAAGGAGTTGACTAGTTTTGAATGGAGCGGAGTAGAGAACAAGGTTCTTCTATTCCGCTCTTTGTTATATAGTTAGCTATATTAGAAACGGGATAAATTTTGACGTTCCAGGACTATCCATTTCAGTGTCCGTTTTATTACGAAAGCGCGGTAAAAAAAGATTTAACCGGTAGAGGACCGCAGAGATTTAGGCTGAGGACCGCGGAGAAATCACGGAATTGGTATTGTCAACTCATTGGATCAACCTGGAATGGCTTTTCAAGAAATGTCGGAATTTGTGTCGTTTCTGGTATAACCAAATTATGTTAAAAAATCCTGTGTATCATTTTTAAAGAGAGGGAAATACTTTCGCACGGAATTCTGAAAATCAGGTCAGATCATTGGTGAAAATCATGATAATAGTTATTATTGTTACCGGACAGCAATCTGGCAAATAATTGCCGGTGAGATCCGCTAACCTTTCCTAACCATTTATCTACCAGTGATGAATCGATTATTATTGTTGCTGATTGTATTGTTGGTTTCATGCCAGACAAAAACCTCATACGATATTATTTTAAGGAACGGAACTGTTTATAATGGAACAGGAACGGCGCCGGTTAAGGCCGATATTGCGATAAGCGGCGATACCATTGCGGCTATCGGCAATTTAAAAACGGCTACGGCTCAACAGGATATTAATGTGGAAGGTATGGCCATTGCCCCCGGATTTATTAACATGCTCAGCTGGGCCAATGAATCGCTGATTGAAGATGGCCGGTCGCAAGGCGATATCCGTCAAGGGGTTACACTTGAAGTTTTTGGCGAGGGAGTATCGGATGGTCCGTTAACCGATTGGATGAAAAAGGAGCGCGAGCAGCTTGAAGGGGATATTAAATATCCGGTTACCTGGACAACCCTCCGGGAGTTTCTTGATTTTCTGGCAAAAAAAGGGGTCTCCTGCAATGTGGCTTCCTTTATTGGTGCCACAACGGTTAGAATTCATGAGTTAGGCTACGCCGACCGGGCACCTGACGCCGACGAACTCCAACGGATGAAGCAATTGGTTAGACAGGCTATGGAAGAAGGAGCAGTTGGATTAGCCTCATCGTTGATCTATGCACCGGCATTTTACGCAAAAACCGATGAGCTTATTGAGCTGGCAAAGGTTGCCGCGGAATTTGACGGGTTGTATATCAGCCATCTCCGAAGTGAAGGAGATCAATTTCTTCCGGCATTGAATGAATTGATAACCATTAGCAAATCGGCTGGTATCCGATCGGAAATTTATCATTTAAAAGCCGCTGGTCAGAAAAACTGGCACAAACTGGACCTTGCCATTGCGCGATTGGATTCCGCGAGAGCGGCAGGTTTGCAGATTACTACCGACATGTACACGTACACTGCGGCAGCTACCGGACTCAATGCCTGCATGCCGCCATGGGTGCAAGAGGGTGGCAATGAGGAGTGGTGCAAACGATTAAAAGACAAAACGATACGTACCCGGCTTATAGAGGA
>CAIXKO010000352.1 GCA_903919925.1 uncultured Bacteroidota bacterium
CATAGATAAGTGATTCTTTCAGTAGCGAGAGCCGGGGATGATCCGGCGACCTCATGATTATGAATCATGCGCTCTAACCAGCTGAGCTACCTCGCCCTTTTTCTGAGGCGCAAATATAGAAAAAAAAATTAACCGAAATCATTCACAACAATAGAAATCTTGCTTCGTTTTAAGACATCAGGAAAAAATTTCCTATATTGCCGGAATTGTACCAATCTGCACAACAATGCCAGGAAAACATAAATTTGAACTGGAATATGTGATAAACGCCTCGCCAAAGGTTCTCTATACCAGGCTAAGCAATCCGGGTGGCCTCTCGGAATGGTTTGCTGATGATGTTAATATCGAAGGCTCCATTCTAACTTTTATATGGGACAAATCTTCCCAGAAAGCTGAACTGCTATGCCAAAAAGAAAATCGCCTCGTGCGTTACCGTTGGCTCGACGATACCGATCCCAAAGCCTTTTTTGAATTCAAAATCTCCCAGGATCCCCTCACCAACGAAGTGGCTCTTACCATTACTGACTTTGCCGAAGAAAATGAAATTGAGGATTCCAAAGGGTTGTGGGATAAACAAATATCACAACTCTTTAGCCAGCTGGGATCCGCCTGATCTCTTACGTAAGTGAAAAGATTGCACATTTATATGATCCGATCCTATGTCGGACCTCTGGTAATGACCTTCTGCCTTGCCATGATTGTGCTCATCCTTCAGTTTGTTTGGAAATATATCGACGAACTGGTGGGTAAAGGACTCGAATGGGCTGTCATTACCGAACTTCTGATGTACGTTTCGGCCAGCCTGATCCCCCTGGCTCTCATCCTTGCCGTGCTCCTTTCCTCCATTATGGCTTTCGGAAATCTGGGTGAACATTCTGAACTCAGCGCACTCAAATCTTCCGGGATTTCGCTAACCCGTATTATGGCCCCGCTGTTTTCCCTGGTTCTCTGTATCGCCATCGGCGCTTTCCTGTTTGCCAATTATACGATCCCAAAAACCAACATGAAATTCTTTACCCTCTTGCTTGATATCCGGCAACAACGGCCTGAATTCGATATTAAAGAGGGGCAATTCTATAACGGTCTCGAAGGTTACAGCCTGAAGATCGGCAGCCGTTCAAAAACCAATAATATGCTGTATGATCTGATGATCTACGACCATACATCCAAAATTGGCAATGTATCCTTAACGCTTGCGGATTCAGGTTATATGGTGATAACTGAGGATAAGCGTAACCTAATGCTCACTCTGTATCATGGATATGGCTACTCCGAGCAATTGGATGATAATCAGCGTATGAAAAAAAGCAAACCGCTCCGTCGCGATATATTTGGCATGCAGCAGTTCCTTTTTACCCTACCCTCCAATGAACTTAACCGTACCGATCAGGATTTGTTTAAAGAGCATTTTAAACGAAAAAATATGGGAGAAATCTCCAAATATGTTACTGAGTTTAAAGGCGCTATGAACAATAAAAGGGATCGGGTTACCAAAGATCTGATTCAAAATCAGTATTTTAAGCTTGCCGATAAAAAAGATACCATCACTCCTTTAAATGAACATCAGCAAAAACTGGCAGTAATCCGCATCGATCCGATAAACCTGTATGATTCCCTTCCTCCCGCTGAAAAATCAAAAGTTATTGAGTTTGCATTAGCTCAGGCACGCATTTCCCAAAGCATGATCAAAACAGCTTCGGAAATTTACAAAGGTGATCAGGCCTGGATGTTCCGGTATCAGATTGAGTGGCACCGGAAACTCACATTATCACTTGCTTGTCTGATTTTTTTCCTCATAGGCGCCCCACTGGGGGCAATCATCCGAAAGGGTGGATTGGGCACTCCGGTAGTGGTTTCTACCTTGTTTTTTATTTTCTATCATATTATTTCTCTCGCCGGTGAAAAATATGCCAAAGCCGGTGTGATGCCCGTTTGGCTTGGCATGTGGGGATCTACTTTCATCCTGTTAGGCATTGGTATTTATCTGACTAGAAAATCTACGCGCGATTCAGTTATTCTATCAGGAGAGAACTACCTGCTGCTGCTCCGGAAATTCTTTAATTTTGGCCGGCGTAACGAATCTATTCCAAATGAAGATTCTTCAGCTCACCAATAAAGTTCCTTACCCTCCGCGCGATGGTGGCGCAATTGCCAGTCTTACATTGGCGCGCGAACTTTCAAGAGCTGGTGTTGAGCTGGTGGTACTGGCGATGAATACTTCAAAACACTTTGTTGGCCCCGGTCATACCGATGGTAAGCCTTTGGAGGAAATTCAGTGGGAAATAATTCCGGTGGATACAAAGATACACTGGCAAAAAGCGCTCTGTAATCTTTTATTTTCCCGCCTACCCTATAACGCGGTCCGGTTTATTTCCAATACCTACCGCGATAGGCTGCGTTTTCTCCTTTCAGAGAATAAATTTGATTTTATTATATTAGATAACCTATACACAGGCCTATATATCAATGATATCAGATCATGCTCAACCGGGAAAATAGTTTTGCGTGCCCACAATATTGAACATGAGATATGGGCCAGGACTGCAAAATCTTCCCACGGGTTAAAGCGACTCTATCTCACTATTCTGGCCAGACGTATCCGGCGATTTGAGCTATCACTCATCAACCGGTATGATGCACTGGTGCCCATCACCTTAAGGGATTCCGGACATTTTGCACTATTTGGCAACAAAAAACCCTGTCATGTACTGCCCACCGGAATGAATGTTGTGGCTACCCCCAACGCAAATCCTTTGTCAGAAAAAGTTACCGTGGCCCATCTGGGCGCACTCGACTGGCTACCCAACCAAAATGGAATCAGGTGGTTTGTTCGCCAGGTTTGGCCATTGGTCAGAAAAGAAATTCCGGAAATCGAATTTCATTTAGCAGGTCGAAATGCTCCTCCTAATTTTAATAACCAAATCGCTGCACCCGGAGTTGTGTTTCACGGTGAAATCGAAGATGCAAGCAGTTTTATCGGCCAGCACCCGATATTTATTGTACCGGTTTTCTCTGGAAGTGGTATGCGAATAAAGCTTTTGGACTACATGGCCGCCGGAAAGGCAACCATCACCACTACCATCGGTGCCGAGGGTATCCCTATTGCTGCTGGAAAGGAAGCATTTATTGCTGATCAACCCGGTGAATTTGCAAAGCATATTGTTTCACTGGCTAAAAACCCCGGATTGTGCGACGAAACCGGAATAAATGCCAAAGACTTTATCCGCGCCAATTTCGATAACAAACTGCTAATCCAACAACTGATAAAATTCCTGAATACCATTGATACTGGCAGCTAACATACTTTTTTGGGCCTGCGTTTTCGCCGTTTTTCACAGCTATGTCCTGTTTCCTGCTATTCTGCGGTTGTTGGGCGCATTGCGAAAAGCTTCACCCGCATCACAGCATTCTTCACACCAGCAGCCGATGGTGAGCATCTTGTTATCGGCTTATAATGAAGAGGCCGTCATTGAAGAAAAAATCAGATCGGTTTTTCAAACCCATTATCCCCAATCCCTCTTTGAAATCATTATCGGATCCGATAACTCCACCGACAGGACCGCTGAAATAATCGAAAAGTTGACAAAAGAATTCGCAGGGATCCGTTTTTACAACTTCAGCGTTCGTCAGGGAAAACCAAACGTGATCAATAAACTTATATCCGAATCCCGTGGATCAATTCTCATTTTAACCGATGCAAATGTAATTTTCGACGAAAACACGCTGGATCAAATCACAGCACCGTTTATCGACCCAACAGTTGGATTAACTGATACTCAAATGATTAATCTAGGAATGAAACGGGAGGGAATATCATTTCAGGAAAAAGCCTACATATCACGGGAGGTGCAAATTAAATATCTGGAAAGTAGGCTCTGGGGGGTAATGATGGGCCCGTTTGGCGGATGCTTTGCCATTCGCAAAGAACTTTTCGAACCCGTTCCTACAAATTTTTTGGTCGATGATTTTTTCCTGAACATGAAAGTCCTCGAATCAGGATATAAAGCTGTAAATAATCCTGCCGCAATGGTTTATGAGGATGTTTCCAATGATTTATCGATAGAATTCAGGCGTAAAATCAGGATTGCTACCGGAAATTTCCAAAATCTCAGCCGATTCAAAAAACTATTATCACCAGCCAACCCAGCGTTAGCCTTCTGCTTTTTAAGTCATAAAGTATTGAGGTGGTTTGGCCCCATTTTCCTCATCATTGCACTACTATCCCTGGTCTTTCTGTCTTTTACCTCGATGTTATACTTTTTGCTGGTTCTGGTTTACACCGGGGTTTTACTCGTTCCGGCCATCGATTATCAGCTAAAAAAACTAAATTTGCACTTTGCAATTTTGAGATTCATAACTCATTTTTTAAGTATGAATCTGGCGTTAATTATAGGAATGATGCGATATCTGAAAGGGGTTAAAACGAATGTCTGGCAACCAACCAAACGTCATCAATAAAAGTCTGGATAGTATTGAAGATGCCATTGAGGCTATCAGGAAAGGGGATATTATCATTGTTGTAGATGATGAGGACCGGGAGAATGAAGGCGATTTCATTGCTTCGGCTCAAATGACTACTCCTAAGACTATCAACTTTATGGCCCGTTTTGGCCGTGGGCTGATTTGTACCCCTCTTCCGGAGGAACGCTGTCAGGAGCTTGATCTGCCACCAATGGTTGGAAAAAACACCTCCTTCCATGAAACTGCCTTCACTGTTTCTGTCGACCTGCTCGGGCAGGGCTGTACCTCAGGTATTTCAGCTCAGGACCGGGCCAAAACAGTAAATGCGCTGGTTGATCCACGCGCCAAACCGGAAGATTTTGGACGTCCCGGCCACATCTTCCCCTTAATCAGCCGCGATAAAGGAGTTATACGACGTGCCGGTCATACCGAAGCGGCTGTCGACCTTACACGGCTTGCTGGCCTCAGACCAGGTGGTGTGCTGGTGGAAATCATGAATGAAGACGGCAGCATGGCCCGATTACCAGAACTCCTGAAAATAGCCCAGGAATTCTCATTGAAAATTGTAACCATCAAAGACCTGATTGCCTACCGCCTCAAGCAGGAAAGTCTTATCGACAGAGGCGTTCAGGTATATTTGCCTACCGCTCACGGCAATTTCGACCTGATCCCCTACCGTCAGAAATTTAACCGGCTCGAACATATTGCGCTGGTAAAAGGCTCCTGGACAGAGGAAGAGCCTGTGCTGGTGCGCGTCCATTCATCCTGCATTACCGGCGACATCTTTGGGTCCTATCGCTGCGATTGCGGCCCACAGCTTCAAACTGCAATGGAAATGATTGAAAACGAAGGCAAAGGAGCAATTATATACATGAACCAGGAAGGCCGTGGTATCGGGTTGTTTAATAAAATGATGGCCTATAAACTCCAGGAACAGGGGCAGGATACCGTGGAAGCTAACATCAATCTTGGCTTTGATGAGGATGAACGTGATTATGGGGTTGGAGCACAAATTCTACGCGATCTGGGTATCAAAAAAATAAGACTGATCACCAATAACCCCAAAAAACGGGCAGGGTTGGAAGGGTATGGAATTCAGATCGTTGAAAATGTTGCCCTCGAAATTCAACCCAACACACATAATGCATTTTATCTGCAAACCAAGCGCGATAAGATGGGGCATTTTTTACATTTGCATCTGGATTATCCGGACGCTGAATTAACCTGATAAAAAACAATGAAAAATAATCTGCCCCGCATCGTTTTTATGGGAACTCCTGAGTTTGCAGTTCCTTCACTGGATGCGCTCTTCAAGGCAGGATATCCGATCGCCGGAGTGGTTACCGCTCCTGATAAACCAGCAGGACGTGGCTTACAGCTCACCTTGTCTTCCATAAAAAGATATGCTGAGGATAAAGGTTTCGTTGTTTTGCAACCCGATAGTCTTAGGGAAGATTACTTTATTGAGGACCTCCAGGCATTAAACGGGGAGTTGTTTATTGTGGTTGCTTTCAGAATGTTACCCGAGGTGGTTTGGAAAATGCCTCGACTGGGCACCGTCAACCTTCATGCTTCACTCCTTCCTCAATACCGTGGGGCTGCTCCCATCAATTGGGTATTAATTAATGGCGAAACCGAAACAGGAGTCACCACTTTCTTCATTGAAAAGGATATCGATACCGGAAATATACTGAAACAAGCCACTCACGCGCTAACTCCCAACACGCTGGCAGGAGAACTTCATGATCAGCTCATGACCATTGGCGCTAACTTACTACTGGAAACAGTAAATGAGATCACGGAAGGAACCATTCATCCGATTTCTCAAAGCGAGATCATTCAACCTGGCATGATCCTCAAGCCGGCACCCAAAATTGGTCGCGATGATGGTCATATCAACTGGCAGGATCCGGCATGGAAGATTCATAATCAGATACGTGGATTATCGCCGGTACCAGGTGCCTGGACCCAGTTCCTCACCGATACCGGATACAGTTTTGGGATGAAAATTCTCGAAACCGAAATCGACCCTTCTGCACAATGGGGCTACCCTGGCGAGGTGTTATTTGAAAAACCAAATAAACTCTGGATTCAAACCGGTGAGGGATCCCTCCGGGTAAAAAAACTTCAACAGGCTGGAAAAAAAGCGATGGTCATTGCCGAATTCCTCCGCGGTTTCCGCGAGCAAATCCTCAGCGCCGGCTAACCCCCCCACAATCCTCCCCTTCTTCACGTTCTTCACGTTCTTGACCTTCTTTACGGTCTTCACGTTCTATACGCTCTTCACGTTCTTAACCCTCCTACCTCTTCATCCCCCTCAGCCAAATCTCATCCCCCTTCTTCAGCCTCGCACCCGGTTTCATGTGATTACGCTTATACAGCCATTTAACCTTAATACCATATAATTGCGCAATCGTGTACATGGTTTCGCCTTTCTCAACCGTATGAAAGGTGTAACCTGGTTCAGCCTGATTACGCTTTGGCTGTAAATAAACCACCTGACCGGGCGTAATGTCCTTATTTCGTGGAATTTCATTATAGGCTCGAATCTGCCATTTGTATAACTTCAATTCTGCAGTCAACTTTTGAATATTATCTCCCGGACGGGCAATTAAAAACTTGATCCTGTTCCTCTGGAAAACTTTTGGCCCGGGTACCACAGGCTGCTTCGCGGCATTTGGAATACGATTATCCGTCACCGAACTCATGGGCTCAAGGGCAGGCTGCATGGTATCAAGCAGAAAAAGCTTGTAATCTACGATCAACTTTATCAGTATTGATGCATAGGTAGGATTGGTGGCATAACCGGCCTTCTTTAGACCATGCGCCCAGGCAGTGTAATCAGCAGGATCCAAATCAAACAAAGATGCATACCGCGGACGAGACATCAGAAAATTCGAATGATCGCGATAAGATTCAGCTGCAGAATCATATAACCGGAAGCAAGTATTGTTGTCATCATCCTGATAGGTATAAGTTTTGCCCTTCCACTCCGATTGGCATTTGATTCCAAAATGATTGTTTGCTTTTACAGCCAGCTCGCTTGTACCATATTGAGATTCATGAAGAGCCTGTGCCATAGTAATACTGGCAGGAATTTTACTGTAATACATTTCAGCTATCGCAACTTGCGACCATTTGGCCACATAATCCCATAGAGCCTGATAGGTTTGCGATGCACCAGGTGAAGGACTAAGAACAAGGAAAAATCCAAGAAGTATTTTTACGGTATTCCTGAGAATCATCGATGAGCGGTTTTATAATTCGGGTTCCGAAGATAGATATTATATCCATATTTCATAAACCACCATTGGCACACTGTCTTTTATGCATGTCATCATTAAATTCGTAATTTTGAGCAAAAGAAAAACAATGCTATCAAAGGAAATCCGCTTTACCTATGATGAATTCAATAGTTTCGATGTGCTCGATCCCGAAATTTCAGGCTTAATCGATCAGGCATCTTTGGCCGCAGATAATGCTTATGCTCCATATTCAGGTTTTCGTGTTGGGGTAGCCATCCAATTGGTCAACGGAATGGTGTTTTATGCAAATAACCAGGAAAACAGTGCGTATCCATCCGGATTATGTGCGGAAAGGGTTGGGTTATTCTTTGTTCAGGCCAACCATCCTGATATTGCGATCCTTCGCATGGTTTTGGTGGCCAAACAGCATGGGCAGCTCACCGATGAACCGGTATTCCCTTGCGGAGCCTGCCGTCAAGTAATGGTTGAATCGATTGATCGTCAGAAAGTTCCGTTTGAACTCTGGATGGCTGGAAAAAACAGGGTGTTGCGGTTGGATTCAGCTGATCATCTGCTTCCTCTTAAGTTTTTATTTTGACGTATTGGTTCTGAAGCCTGATCTAAAAACTCCATCCATAGCTGATCCTGAGGTGGTTCAGCTATAATCTCTATTTTTTCTTTGGTAACCGGGTGCATAAAGACTATGCGGCGTGCATGGAGATGAATTCCCCCATCGGGATTCGATCTGGCAAAACCATATTTGAGATCGCCCTTAACCGGACATCCAATTTTTGCAAGTTGACAGCGTATCTGGTGGTGCCGTCCGGTTTGCAAATCAACTTCCAGTAAATAAAAGTTGTTGGTGGTTCCAACCAATCGGTACGTCAGCCGGGCCTCTTTGGCCTTTCCTTTTGGCTTTGGATACGCGTAACTTTTGTTCTGCTTTTCATCCTTAACCATATAATGGATTAATTCACCTTCTTCATTCTCGGGCCGGTTCTTAACCACCGCCCAATAGGTCTTTTTAACCTCATGGTCCTTAAATTGCTGATTCATACGCGACAATGCCTTGCTGGTGCGCGCAAAAATCACTGCCCCAGTTACCGGTCGATCCAACCGATGCACAACCCCCAGAAAAACATCTCCCGGTTTCTTGTACTTTCTTTTAATGTATGCCTTAACCTGATCACCCAAAATCTCATCACCCGTATCATCAGCCTGCACTAAATCAGCAACCTGCTTATTGATCACAATCAAATGATTATCCTCAAACAATATGTCCATATTATATTTATCTATCCTTTTTCCTTCTTTCTTCTTCCTTCGTCCTTCGTCCTTCTTCCTTCTTTCTTCTTCTTTCTTTCTTCTTCTTTCTTCTTCCTTACTTAATCCTTCTTCCTTACTTTACCCTTCACCATTTACCATTCACCCTTCAAGATCAGTACTGCTCACGTTCATTCGGGAAGTCCATTTTTTTCACATCATCGATATAAACCGATACTGATCCTTTAATCTCCTCAAACAGATTATGGTACCTTCTAAGGAACCGGGGAGAGAAATCCTGGGTAATACCAAGCATATCATGTAAAACCAATACTTGACCATCGCATTGCCCACCCGCTCCGATACCGATAGTGGGAATCCGGATTGATGCGGTAACCTTTCCTGCCAGTGCTGCCGGAATCTTTTCCAGAACGATGGAAAAACATCCGGTTTCCTCCAGAATCTTTGCATCGAACATCAGTTTTTCAGCCTCAGCATCCTCTTTGGCACGAACCACATAAGTGCCAAATTTGTGAATAGACTGAGGGGTTAGCCCGAGGTGCCCCATTACCGGGATACCAGCCGAGAGTATACGCTCAACCGATTCAACAATTTCGGATCCTCCCTCCATTTTGACACCTCCGGCGCCGGTTTCCTTCATGATCCGTATCGCAGATTGCAATGCCTCCTTGGAGTTTCCCTGGTAAGTCCCAAAAGGCATGTCAACAATTACCAGTGCCCTTGAAATCCCTCTCACCACTGAAGCGCCGTGGTATATCATCTGATCAAGCGTTATGGGTAACGTAGTTTCATAACCTGCCATTACATTGGAGGCAGAATCACCCACCAAAACCACATCAATCTCAGTGCTGTCCAAAATCCTGGCAATCGAATAATCATAAGCGGTGATCATGGCGATTTTATCTCCCCTGAGCTTCATTTCCTGAAGAACATGCGTGGTTACCCTTTTAATCTGCTGATGAACTGACATTTTCAATGGCTTTATTTTGGAATGATTTCACTAATTTTGCTGGCTTCAAAGGTATGATTATTTTGAGCATGCGCCGGGCTATATTGGTTTCAATGATTTTTTCAGGATTAGTTTCCTGTAAAAACGAAATCGTTGTGTTGGCTCCTTATAAAAACATACCGGTGGTTTACTGTTTGCTTAACCCAAAAGATTCCGTTCATTACCTGCGCTTGGAGAAATCCTTTCTAGGCGAGGATAATGCTTACGAGATGGCCAGGAATTCCGATTCCATCTATTATCAGTCAGCTTCCGTTTTTCTGGAAAGGTGGGCCGATGGCAGAATGATGGAACAATTTTCGCTGGCCCGGGTGCAAATTCAGGAAAGGGACAGCGGGAACTTTTCAAACAATCCCAACTTCCTCTATCAAACGTCCGCTCCAATCCTGGGGAGCAGCGAGTACCATCTTAAAATTAATATACCATCCATAAGTTCTGAAATCACCGCAAGGACCCATACCGTGAGCGATTTCAAGGTTGTCAAACCTGAGGCTTTTAAAAAAAACCTGCCTTTCTCGAGTTACGATAATTACCAGGCAATTGAATGGATAAGCACACCTTACACCCGTCTTTACCATCTGATTATCAGGTTTCACTATCTCGAAGTAAAAAACAGTGATACTACTAATTTATCACTCGACTGGAACATCGGACAGTATCTTTCCAAAAATGGTACCGGAGGAGAGCTGATGAAGACTGAAATTTTACAACGGGATTTTTATAAGTGGCTTGGTAACAAGCTCAATAAGCCTGCTGCCGGAATCCAGCGACTGGCAGACAAAAAAGCCGTCGATTTTGTATTTACCGTTGGAGGAGAAGAACTCTATACCTATATGGAGGTTTACCAGGAAGATTCAGGAATTTTAAAGGAAAAACCCGTTTTCACCAATATTGTTAATGGTATCGGTCTTTTTTCATCCCGATATATTCAAACTGTGGCTGGGAAATCACTCTCTGAGCATTCTATCGACTCCCTGGCGTATGGAATTTACACCAAAACCCTACGATTTGCCGACAGTCAGAACGACTATTATTATACTGGATTCTAAAGTCCATTCTGTCGTTTTGTCACACTTGCCCGATTGGCACAATGCTTGAAGAAATGGCATAACAAATAATTGATACCCCGAAAACATGGGCAAAATAATAGGAATAGATCTCGGAACCACCAATTCGTGCGTGTCCGTTATGGAAGGGAATGAACCAGTAGTAATTCCCAACAGTGAAGGAAAAAGAACAACTCCTTCGGTAGTGGGTTTCATCGAAAATGGTGAACGAAAAGTTGGCGATCCTGCTAAACGTCAGGCAATCACCAACCCCACAAAAACAGTATCATCCATTAAAAGATTTATGGGTGAACGCTATACCAGTCTCGATAAAGAGATTCGGCGTGTACCTTTTCATGTTCAGCAAGGTGAAAACGACACCCCGCGTGTGGTCATTGACGATCGCAAGTATTCTCCTCAGGAGATCAGCGCAATGGTGTTGCAAAAGATGAAAAAGACTGCTGAAGACTATCTTGGTCAGGAAGTTACCGATGCGGTTATTACCGTTCCGGCCTATTTCAACGACTCACAGCGTCAGGCAACAAAAGAGGCTGGTGAAATTGCCGGGCTCAAAGTTCGCAGGATCATTAATGAACCTACCGCTGCTGCTCTGGCTTACGGTCTCGATAAAAAAGGCAAGGACATGACAGTGGCTGTTTTTGACCTTGGAGGCGGAACATTTGATATTTCCATACTCGATTTGGGAGAAGGCGTTTTCGAGGTTAAATCAACCAATGGTGATACTCACCTGGGGGGCGATGATTTTGATCAAATGGTAATCGATTGGCTGGCACAGGAATTTCTGAAGGAAGAAGGTTTGGATCTGCGTAAAGATCCAATGGCTCTTCAAAGATTGAAAGAAGCTTCTGAAAAAGCAAAAATCGAACTCTCCAGTTCAACTTCTACAGAAATCAATCTTCCATATATTATGCCGGTAAACGGCATTCCGAAACATCTGGTAAAAACCCTTACCCGTGCCAAGTTTGAGCAGCTTTGCGATAAACTGATACAATCTACTATAGAGCCCTGCCGTAAAGCAGTTAAGGATGCCGGCATCAGCACTTCAAAAATTGATGAGGTGATATTGGTAGGTGGATCCACCAGGATTCCTGCCATTCAGAAAATCGTAGAAGAATTCTTTGGCAAAGCCCCTTCAAAAGGAGTTAACCCGGACGAGGTTGTAGCAGTTGGCGCCGCCATACAGGGTGGTGTTCTCAGTGGTGAAGTTACTGATGTTCTGCTGCTTGATGTTACTCCGCTATCATTGGGTATTGAAACCCTTGGAGGTGTTTTCACCAAGCTGATCGAGTCAAATACCACTATCCCAACAAAAAAAACCGAAACGTTTACTACCGCCGCTGATCATCAGCCATCGGTGGAGATACACATTCTTCAGGGTGAAAGAACGATGGCTGCTCAGAACCGGACCATTGGAAGATTCCATCTGGACGGTCTGCCACCGGCTCCACGCGGAATCCCGCAGATCGAGGTTACTTTCGACATCGATGCCAACGGTATTCTCCATGTATCGGCAAAGGACAAAGGCACCGGTCGCGAGCAAAAAATCCGTATCGAGGCTTCATCCGGTTTAACTGAGGCTGAAATCAAACGGATGAGAGACGAAGCTCAGCAATTTGCTGATGATGATAAAAAAGCCCGCGAAAACATTGACAAGCTCAATCACGCTGATACCCTGATTTTCCAAACTGAAAAACAGCTGAAAGAATTTGGTGATAAGCTCCCGGCCGATAAAAAGCCGCAAATTGAAGATGCTTTAGCTAAGCTGAAAGAAGCACACAAGGTTCAGGATATCGATGGTATTGATAAAGCTACCGCCGAACTGAACATGGTTTTCCAGGCAGCATCTGAAGAAATGTATCGTCAAAGCGCACAATCCGGACCACAGCAAGGTCCAGGACATCAGGATGGCGGACCAGGTGCCGATTCCGGATCCGGCAAGAAAAAAGACTCGGAAGTAACTGATGTTGACTTCGAAGAAGTAAAATAATTGAAATAAATAAATTTAAAATAACTGTACCATGGAAACTTTAATTGGAAAAAAAGCGCCGCTTTTCAGTGCCAAGGCGGTCATTAATGGAAACGATGTTGTTGATGGCTTTTCGCTGGAACAATATGTTGGAGTAAAAGATGTGGTTTTCTTCTTTTATCCCCTCGATTTTACATTTGTTTGTCCGACTGAGCTGATCGCTTTCCAGGAAAAACTGGCTGAATTTGAAAAACGTGGAGTTGCTGTTGTTGCATGCTCTGTTGACTCTGAGTTTTCGCATTGGGCCTGGTTAAACACAGAATTGAAAAATGGTGGAATTAAGGGTGTGAACTATCCGATTGTTTCGGACCTCACCAAAACCATCGCATACAATTACGGGGTTTTAGCAGGCGATTATGATTACGATGATAATGGTAACCTGGCTTTCACCGGGGCTGCCATTGCCTATCGCGGACTCTTTTTGATCGACAAAAACGGGGTAGTTCGCCACAGCGTTATCAACGATCTGCCACTGGGCCGCAGCGTGGATGAAGCATTACGGATGGTTGATGCACTGCATCATTTTGAAGATTTTGGCGAAGTTTGTCCTGCAAACTGGCATGAAGGCGACAAAGCCATGAAAGCCACAGCGGAAGGTGTTGCAGAATACCTTGGCTCAAAATAGGCAAAACTTTCAACCACTGAAATAAACTTTTCAAGGGCTGCGTTCATAAGAGCGCAGCCCTTTGTATTTTTGTCAAAATTCAGACATCATGTGGAGATTAATTATCATACCGCTCATCGCCTTTAGCATACAAGCCGCCGCACAGGGCGATACATTAAATCGTACCGATAACCAGGGAAAAAAAACAGGCTACTGGATTTCCCGTGATCCCTCAGGGAAGAAGATATATGAAGGAACTTTCCACAACGGCCGGCCGGTTGGAAGGTTTCTGCGATTTCATGCCAATGGGAAAATCAGGGTCGAAATGAATTACATGCCCGATGGAATTGCTGTAAAAGCCCGGCTTTTTGATCCTGAAGGCCGATTGAGGGCCGAGGGAATTTACCGAAACCAGGTGAAGGACAGCCTATGGTCATTTTACTCTGAGAAAAATATTCCTGTTTATCGTATTAAGTACGCTAATGGTTTGGTAAACGGTGAGGCACTTCGTTTTGATGCCAATGGTGCACTCATTGAACAAACGCAATGGATTAAAAACAAGCTGGTTGGATTGCAAATCATCTATTATCCGGACAATAAACCTCAGGCAAAAATCAACTATCAGGAAGGAAAGATCGATGGCACCTATCAATTGTTGTATCCTGATGGAAAAACGGAAGTTGACGGTTCATACTCCTCCGATCTGAAAACAGGTAAATGGGTTTATTACAAACCCAACGGGCAACCTGATTACATTCTGAATTATAACAAAGGGACCTTACTAAACCCGGAAATCCTGGATGCACGCCAGCGCGAATCCTTTGATCGATATGAAAAAAATCGCAAATTACTGAGGGATCCTAAGGACTTCATCAATAATCCGGAAGAATTGATGATCAGATAGGCCTGGAGACTAGGACAAAATCGATTTGGATACATAAGGCAGGAGGGCAGGAAGGCAAGAGGAAAAACAATAAAAGCAAGTTGTAGGGGTTGAAGATTTTCAACCCCCGCTATACAACCTTTTACTTTCGCCCCTTTTCCCCTTTTGCCCTCTTGCCCTCCTGCCCTTTTGCCCACTTTTGGTCCAGTCCCCGATCAGCTTTCTTATTTGTGAAAAAAATTTGTTCATTAGCTGTATCTTTGTATAATTATTTATATGGACCAGGGGATGTAGGTTTAATTCTAAATTTTGATCCAACGAATTGAAGGATAAAAAATTACCGTAATGAAAAAGACAGGAATGATGGTGGTGATTCTGATGTTGGCTTTATCTGCCAAATCACAGACTGCACCAGGCAAATATTGGGTACAATTTATTGATAAGGCAAGTACCCCTTTTTCGATTAGTCAGCCAAAGGATTTTCTTTCGGACCGGGCGATTGAAAGAAGAACAAGATATAATATTCAGATTACTGAAGAGGACCTTCCGGTCAACCCTTCATATGTGGATTCTCTCGGTAGAATTGGGGTAACCGCCTTAAACAGGTCAAAATGGTTTAATGCCGTAACCATTGCCACCACTGATACGGCTTTGTTATCCAGGATCAGGAATCTCAGTTTTGTGCGGCAATTAAAAACAATCAAGACGATAAAATCCACTCAAGTTGTAGATAACAAGTTTGAGTCCGGGTTTGAAACAGCAACAAATGAATCTGTTCAAACCGACACCACCATCCTGCAATACGGCCAAGCCTCCCGGCAAGTGGGGATGCTGAACGGGCACATCCTTCACAATCAGGGTTTTCAGGGACAGGGAATGGTGATCGCAGTACTCGATGGTGGATTCACCAATGTCAATATCAATTCTGCTTTTGACAGCCTTTGGATGCACAACCAGGTACTTGGAAACTGGGATTTTGTTAATAACAGACCGGTAAAATTCAACGAACACCCACATGGTGCCTGGGTTTTATCCATTATGGGCGGCAATCTTCCAGGCAAATTGGTTGGATCAGCACCAAAAGCATCCTATTATTTACTGGTAACAGAAGATGTTGGATCAGAGTATCTGATAGAAGAGGACAATTGGGTGGCAGGAGCAGAATATGCTGACAGTGTAGGAGCCGACGTGATCAATTCTTCACTTGGCTATTCCGTTTTTGATGCTCAGGCAATGAGTCATGCCTATTCTGATATGGATGGAAAAACCACACGGATTACTATTGCTGCCGATATCGCCAGCAGTAAAGGAATCCTGGTAGTTTCAAGTGCTGCTAACGAAGGCGATAAAAAATGGCATTATATAACTGCACCGGCTGATGCTCAAAACATCCTTACCGTTGGTGCGGTTGATTCTTTGGGCCGATATGCTTATTTCAGCTCCACCGGGCCAACTTACGACAAACGGATTAAACCAAATATTTCGGGCCAGGGTTTATATACGGCTATTGTTAACACTGACGGAAGCGTATCGCGCGGCAGTGGGACCTCCTTTAGTTCACCATTGATTTGTGGACTTGCTACCTGTTTATGGCAAGCCAACCGATCACGCAGCCCGCTGGAAATCATCAAAGCCATTGAGGAAAGTGCTACTCAGTCCAATTCCCCGGATTCGCTTTTGGGATATGGTCTGCCCGACTTTGGGAAAGCACTCTTTCTTATACAAGGCATGGACCCCGTTCGTATTGACAATGAATCACTTATCCGCGTTTATCCGAATCCTTGTCCCGGACAGTTGATGGTGGATTTTTACTCCCATGATCAACAGAACCTTACCCTTGAATTAATCAGCTTAAAAGGAGAATTACTTTTTAGCAAAAATTTCGCTGTTGGGTATACATCTATAAACCGAATCGAGGTAAATGAGTTCCAAAACCTTCCGGTTGGAGTTTATTTCCTTCGTATCAATACCAAAACGGCACACCATCAGCAAAGAATCGTAAAAATCAGGGAATAATCGCACCAAATCATCAGCATGGCGGATAAAGCACCTCTGGGACTATTTGAACTAAACCGGCAAATCCGCATGAGGATTCAGTCGGGATTTCCAGAGCCAATATGGGTGGTGGCCGAAATAAGCGATCTTTCAGTTAACCGTAATGGCCATTGCTATCTTGAGCTCATTGAGAAAGAATCAAATAGTGACCGCATCCTGGCACG
>CAIXKO010000353.1 GCA_903919925.1 uncultured Bacteroidota bacterium
CACATTATTGATTTTCTTAGAAACAAAGATGTCTTCATTTCCTAAATTGTCATCACGGTCCTTTCCGCAGAAATACAATAGTTTGTCATCACCCGAAATAACAGGTACATACTCACTTCCACCACTCGTGTTGATACCGTTCCCGATTGAATTTATATTAATGGAACTGTCCCATTTTGATTCAAGAATAGATATCAGTTCGTCTAATTTTTTTGGGCGCAACGAAAAATTCGGATAATATTTTTTAACCTTTTCAATAGCAGAATTCCAGTTTTTGGCCGCTATGTCTCCAGCAATCATCCTTTGCAAGGCAACAAACGCTTTCTCTTGCGGAGCGGCTGTTCGGATATACTCATCAAATTGATCGTTTTTACTTTCATCAAAAGGTAGAAACAACTCTAACTCATTGCCCAGGTTAGCAATTTCGTAATCCATGGCTTTAATTACTTTTAAAGCCTCATCATCATAGTCTTCGTAAAACTGGTCTAAAGTCTCGGTTTCACCGTCATTGGTAAATACTTCATGATACTTAAACAGTGCCTTTAATCTCCTTTCACCGGTAAAAAAATCAGCACAATACTTTAGTAACTCCAGGTTTTCTGTTTTTAATGCTACTTCAAATACACTGTCCTGCGCAGTACCTGCCCATGAATTGTCGGGAAATTTACGAAGGAAGGTTTTGAATCGCTCCAACCCACCGTCCTGTATGTTTTCCTGATATTGCTTTTCTTCAAATAAACTGAAAGCTTTTGCATACTGCTTGCTATCAGTATAGTTAGTTATGAAGTTTTTATAAGAAGCCGAAGTGTTTTGTTTTTCAGCTTCAGCAAATGCCAACTCATGAATTCTTTGCTTTGCCTCTAAGACCTCTGTTGCCGATGGATGATTTTCAATAAACTCTTCATAACTTTCAATTTTATCCGAAGATTTTGCAATAATAAAGGAAAGTGCATTCCTTTTTTTTATGGCATCATTGCTTTGCGTTGCGCCCGGATACAGGACAATAAAGTTTTGATAAGAATCAATCGTATTTATTTGACATGCAATCTTATATGCTTCCTGGTTTCGAAAAGATATTGCTTTCTCCTTGTAGCTGTAACGAGCCTCCTGATAAAAACCGATATATTCTTCATAAGCCTCAATGCTGTTCTCTTTATTCGCATCCTCCAATGCAAATCTGCAGATTGTGTCAGTATAATTATCGATCCAATTGCTGTTTAATGGTATTTTATTCAGATCTTTTAATTCTTTTTCATCAACAATATTTCGATAAATAGTTTTTGTTTTTATTAAATATTCGTATGCTTTTTTTGAGTTATAATTTTGATATTTTCTATTAATCAATAAGATCGCCATTGCGTAATTAGAAGCTGCATCATCCGGCGATTTCTCAAATTCTTTATTTATTTTCTTCTCAGCTTTGGAATATTCCCCATCCGCAATCAACTTAAAATAGCTGCCTTGCCCAATAACACTGGTGCTTGCCAAGATTACCAAAATACTGGTTAATAATATTCTGTTCATTACCGGCTATTTAATATTTTCGAATTCCCTGCTTTTTCATGACCTTAAAGTTAAAAGTTTTTACTCAATACAAAACAGGTAAATTTTGATGAAACAGGTTAAATGATTAAATTTAGCAGCGTAAAATCAGAGGATAATGAAAAAGCTTATAACTTCTGCGCTGATATTTTTTCTTTTCTTGAATCATGTCTATCCGCAGCAAACGGAAGGTCCTTTTAGTATCAAGGATTATAAACCACCCTTCCTGACTGGTATTTATTATAAAAACTTTTTGTTTTCTGCATCCGATATAAAATGGAAACCAAAGGGTGGTTTTTCTGTGGTCGATCTGACTGTTTTTTCAAATCCAAAGAAATTGTACCAGCTTGATTTATTGACATATAATCATACATACTTTAAGGTTGGCATTGCTACTGCAATTCTTAATAGCGGACCATTTCTATTAAGTTATGCGGCACCATTCGGATTAAGATTGCCATTGATGAATGGACGCCTGACAACGATTTCCTTGAATTCAAATTTCTACCTTTTCCCGGTTAATACAGGATATAACCTTTGGTTTGATGTAAACTCAAACCCGATAATCGATGGTAATCGTGATGACCACCCAGGTAGAAACTGGATTATGCCCAGGTTCTTTGATAATCAATTGCGATTTGAAACGAGGATATTGGGATTATCTGCTATAGCTGGTTACCGTTATCAACTCTCACCATGGCAATCGGTTGTTTCCAGATCAAATGTGATTGTATATTCCGGTAATTTGTCGGGTTTCTATGTCGGTTTATCTATCGGCTTAAAATTTTCGAAAACGCAAAATCCAGGGTTAAAACTTTGGACACAAGCAAAAATGGATGGAACTGCTTCGGGTTTTGAGCGATTTATTAGCAAATGCCCCCGCACTCCATATACAACAACCACTGTTCTCACTCGGATAGCTTGTGAGGATTCCGATCCTGCTATGCGCCTGGCTGCTGTCAATAAAATCAATATCCAGAATGTGCTGATAAAGGTAGCCTTGAATGATCAGGATTCTAAGGTCCGATTTGCTGCTGTTGGGAAAATTTCCGATCAGACTGCGTTAGCCGATATTGCTTTCAAAGATGTTGATCCTTCAATTCGTTTGTGTGCCGCCAATCGAATCGATAATCCCGATATGTTAGCTAAATTGGCGCTGGACAGCAAGGACCAAAAGATACGTAGCCATGCAATTAGTAAATTAAACGACCAAACTATTCTTTCAAAGGTGGTCTTGTTTGATGAAAATTCTACAAACAGGCTGGCTGCTTTGAATATTATTGATAATCAGGACGTTTTATCAGATATCGCGGCATCATCCATCGAGGAGGCTGTGCTATCTGCACTGGTTGTGAAATTGAATGATCAAAATGCATTGAATAAAATAGCAAGATCCAATGCGGGTTTGGCAATTCGTATGGAAGCCTTTAAAAGAATTACCGACCAAACTTTACTTTCCAAATTTGCTTCTGAAGAAGGTGATTCTCAAATGCGATTGTCTGCTATAAAGAAAGTTGAAAACCAGGTCTTTTTATTAAAACTCGCCTTGGAGGACAAAGAGGAATGGGTTAGGAATGCAGCTTTTGAGGCCATAACTGATCAAAGTGTGTTAGTAAAAATTGTTCAATCAAACATGGAATGGGAAAGAAGGAGTTCTGCTTTTAACCGGTTAAATGATAGTTCTTTACAGGAGATTGGAGGTTTGGTTAAGGACCCTGCAGTAGCCCTCGCTGCTCAGATTCGTCTTGGACAAACGACCTGGAAGGAGGTGTTTTCCAACCAACCATTGAGTGATTTGATCGGTGCCATTGCCATGGTGAAAACACCCCTGCCAACCTCTGGGGATATTGTTTTGTTATGCCACAACTACATCGAAAAAGGCGACGCATCCAGAATTCCGGAATTAAAGGATTTATTAAATCGATTTGGTGATGTTTCTTTAGCCGAGGATTATATGAACTGCGGAAATTCATCATTGGAAAGTGCTGGCCAGAAATGGGGACGCGATCATGGTTATAATGTCCAAACCGGCCCTGGTTCCAGCCGGGTTCGATGGGGAGATAAAAGATAAAGATAGGGCAAGAGGGCAAGAGGGCAAAAGGGCAGAAGGGCAAGAGGGCAAGGGCAAAAGGGAAAAGTTTACCAAAATAATTACCGGTATTGTCATCCGGTATTACGGTTTTGCAATCTTCTGTATCATCGGGATTATTACCTCGTTCTTTATCGAATTCAATCTGTCAAATTTGAATTTTCGTTTCGAATCGCTGAGTATCCAATAGATTACTCCGCTGATTAATGCAGCAAAAAAACACCATACCGAAGTAAGGAACTGGGTGAAGAATATCGCGGTAACCGCACACGAAAAAAACATTAAAATGCCCATTAATTGAGTCCTTTTAATACTCGATATAAATAACGGAGTGATGGTAACAATCAGATATACAAAGAAAGCAGGCATGGATAATGAATCCGGGAAATCGGAAATGTATTGAATGTGATATCCCATAATTTTGGGATAAACATGGAAGATAATTAAACATATGGCATAATAACCCGACAATATCATACCCAATGAAAGGAAAATCCATAGCGCCTTTTTCTTTTTTCGATTCTCTTCCATGAACAACACCGATAACGGAATAATCATCGGCCAAAGAACATCTGCCATGATCAGGAAAAAGTATGTGACAAATTTCCGTAAGCTGTCATACTCCGGATGAGGTATCGTCAACCATAATATCCCTTCTGCAACTTGCTGTATTCCAAAGAATATTGGTATACAAGCAAAGATGAGTTGCGAGGGTTTATGAACTTTTGTAACAGTGGCAATACCAATTGCAGTGATAATTACCCCTCCTGTGAAACTGGCTTCGGCTGAAAAACACATGGCGTTATTTTTTTATAATGGTACTACAAAAACTTGAATATATACGGGATTTTATCATTTTTGGTGATTCGGAAAATATTTTTTAAATTGCAGCGTTTTTGCAAGTGCACACCTTTAATAAGTTTAATGAATAAGTTAGTTTCCATATTGTGCCTGATCGTGTTTTATGGTACCTTCTGTAGCCATAATGCTATGTCACAATGCTATTCTCATTCACCTGTTAATACCGAATGCCCTTGTTGTGCCGCAAGCGATTGTATGGATAATTGTGAGGTTGAGGCGATCCCTGAATCTATTCCTTCGTTGGTTAATCAAAAATCAATAACTTCTTTATCTGAGCATATTTGTGCCGATCCTCTGCTTGGAATACCTCCTTATATTTGGCAACCGCCAGAATAACAGATATTAACAGCTTCTTTGTTTTGATTCTTGTTCTAATTGCCGGGCGTACGCCATTGCCCTTCCATTTTTATTAATATGAAATTTGTATGAAAAAAATATATTTATTTTTTGTGGTTGCGCTATTTGCCATAACCATAATTAGCTGCGATCGTGATGAATGCCCGGTTTGCCATGAGTGCGAATGCGTTTGTGGGTACTTGTACGAAAGCAGAGAAGAATAAAGTGAATTGTAAGTGAATTGTAAGTGAATTGTAAGTGAATTGTAAGTGAATTGTAAGTGAATTGTAAGTGAATTGTAAGTGAATTGTAAGTGAATATTATGTGAATAATTATTGAATAAATTCATAAATTAATAACCATGAATAACATTAAAAGACGCCGGTTTATTAAAAGAGTCATCTTGTATAATACATCAGCTCTTTTTGGGGCAAGCATATTAAACGCATGTTCAAAAGAGAGCTTTGGCGAAAATCCCGGGTTAGAAAGTGAAGGGCCCCTGTTGAGTAAAAAGCTGGAATACCTACCAATACAAAGCGATAACCCATCGATTGCACTTTGGAAGAAAAAATGTGAGGAGTGTGGTGATTGTATTGAGGCTTGCGCTCAGAAACAAAAGGTATTCGGTACTTATAACGCAAGTCCTTCCAAGCATGTGTGCATTCATTGTGGTGCTTGCATATCAGCCTGCGAGGAAGGGGCATTGTCGGAAAAGTATAACTGGCAAAATGTTCTGGACGCCATAAATGATCCATCAAAAATTGTTGTTGCTTCCATTTCACCAGCCGTTCGAGTGGCGATCGGTGACTATTTTAATATGCAAACCGGCGCCTTTTTACCGGGTAACGTGGTTGGAGCTTGTCGGGCCGTTGGCTTCGATTATGTGCTGGATACTAATTTCAGTGCAGATCTAACCATCATGGAAGAAGCCGCCGAATTGCAAAAACGACTGTCCGAGAATGATGGTATTCCTCAGTTTACCAGTTGCTGCCCGGCCTGGATAAAGTATGTAGAAATGTATTATCCGTCATTAATAAACAATCTCTCAACCGTTCGCAGCCCGATTTCCATGCAAGGAGCTATGGTTAAATCCTATTTTGCTCAGAAAAAAGGTATCGATGCCCGGAATATCATCCATGTTGCGGTTGCCCCTTGTACCGCTAAAAAGTATGAAATTACTCGCGAAGAACTTTCCACGGATTATATGCCGAGCTCTGATATCGTAATTACTACTAATGAGTTAGCTATTTTGATGAGGCAAAAGAACGTCAATCTTAGTGGCCAATCCGGCAGTTTCGACCAATTAATGGGGGCCGGTTCTGGTGCAGCTATTATCTTCGGAAATACCGGCGGAGTGATGAGAGCAGCGCTCCGAACAGCTTACTTTAATATCATGGGTGTAAATCCACCGGCCAACCTGATGGAACTGAAACAAGTTCAGGGATTTTCTGGATTGAGAGCAGCCCAGGTAACTATTGGAACCGTAACTCTTAATGTGGCTGTATGTTATGAGATGCGAAATGCTATTAAACTGCTGGAACAAGTCAGAAGCAATACTTGCAAATATCAATTTATTGAAGTTATGGCCTGCAAAGGCGGCTGTATTGGAGGTGCCGGCCAACACGCCGATAGCGATAAATTGGAGAAACGGATGAAAGCGCTGAATACCGCTGATGTTAAAGCCAGCAACCGTTACTGTCATGAAAATCCGGAAATAAAAATGGTCTATCAGGATTTTCTTGGAGACGTGGGTGGCGACCAGGCAAAAAAATACTTGCACACCACTTACAGCGATAAGTCAAATCTGCTTTAATAGGCGATTAACCTTTGCCAGCCGCTTTCTGCCACCGATATGGAAAGCAGCTGGCTTAGGTTTTTCAACTTGATATCTGGTTGGTTATGCCGCTCCCCTAAAAAGAAAAAGCCCACGAAGTTCACCCCGTTGGCTTGTTCAATTTTAAACTCGATGATCTTTTTGTAATGAACTTTAATGGGACTTGCGTCTATTTCAATTCAATAATTCAATTTTAAGTGACACCGAGCCACTAAAGTAATTGATACCATTACAATTTCCAAATTTTGAATCATCTTTTTTTGTAAACTATTCTCCCATCCTTATATATTGCAGATATAAATGAATTGACCTTCTTTTGCTCCTGCTCAAATTCCGCCGGAGTGCAAACTAATACATCCGCTTTTAATGCGTATTCACCTGCAAAATAGCGGATTCGGTTAGCCAATTCCTTTTTACGGATGCCGCTGTCGCCGATGATCAATAAATCAATGTCGCTGAATACGTTCGATGTTCCATTAGCTATAGAGCCAAAAAGAATCACCTCATCAGGATCAGCAATCTGAACTGCTAAATCAACAATTTTCTTTACGGTGCCATTTAGCATCATTTATAAACCTAATTGGCAGATTATCAAAATATTATCAATTTCATCCTTCAATAGCGACTTAAAATCATTCCCAGGAGTATTTATCTTTATTTTTAAAGATATATCTCCCGTAACATTTGCCGATAAATCTCTGGATGCATGAGGCACCTGGTTGAAATTATAATCGCTGGTTATCGCGATATCATTGATGGCGGAAGCACTGGTAACTTTAATATTTGCCAGATATTCCGGAACCACTTCCTGACTGGTTTCAACAAATAGATCAAGCTTTTTGATCTTTAAATCGTTTACTTTACCACGAAGGAAGAAGGGTATATGTTCAGGTCTGAGCTTCAGCACCAGCTCCTGGTCATTACCTCCAACCGGATTCAGAAATTTGTGCCATTCAGCCGGAAATTCATGTTTCAGACTGAAAAGCCGTGCTGTTTCTGATGGAAGCACCTCTTTCAGGGCCTTGTTTGCCTCTACCGCCAACTGACCACCTCCGTTTTTGGAAGAATAGCTGATGTGCAAAATCACATCTGATAATGTGGCGAAATCAAAATAGTTGTTCTCTTTTGGCATGCTTATTTGCCAATCACTGATCACTCCTGCACCTTCAAACGGTAAATAGCGCTCATCATTGAAATTGAGTTCAAACATCCCGCTATCATTCTGAGCGTTACTGGTTGCAATGGAGGAAATGGCCCCAAACATGGTCTTAAACCGAGTGTCGTTTTCATCTACTTTTAAATAGGCCCCGCCATTTAGATTGGCATTCATCCTGGTCTCATTTTTCAATAAGGATAAGGTGCAATTTACACCTGTATATGGGCCAACAATGCATGGAATGCTGATGGTCACATTTTTGATTCTGCGATTATGGTGACCGGGATAATCCATGTCAAAAAGCCACTCGGGAAGTGAAACTTTGCAATTACCTGTTTCTCTGAGCGATATCAAGCTCATTGGGGAGATTTGTGCCAGTGAAATATGCTTGGTAATCTCAAATTCACGTTTGTTACGATTGATGTATTCAGCTTCCAACCTTCGCAAATCGGTCATGAGCCTATCGCCGGATAACAAACCTTTTTTCAAACTGTCCCAGTACCCAAACTGAATGATGTTTGAATCCGTAATTCCCAATTCATATTGATAACATTTTTCGGCTTTTTTTGCCATGTCAAAAGCCAACTGATAAGATTGAAAAAATACGGTAGAAATCTGCGTAATCATCCAATTGTACAACTGTTGATTCGTGTATTTATTTTGAAGATAGTCTTCAACTGCTTTGGCATTCTCGATTTGCATCTCCTGATTTTCCAACTCTTTTTCTGCAATGGACTGCCTTAATTCTGCTGCTAAAATCTGATGTTCAATCTGATTGATTTCTACATCAGCTAAACGTCCCTGGAAATTCCAATCTTCCTGCCGCCTTTGATAATTGGCAGATGTATTAATCATGGAGGCTTCCTGAGATAACCTCGATCCACGGTGCTGCTGACTCGACGAAACAGCTTGAGCTGATCGGGCATAATTATCAGTGCCCCACTGAACGGTCACAGTTGGGGATCCTCCCATGCCCGAAATTCCGATATTAAATCCAGGTAAAAGATAATATACCGAAGCAGCTAGTTCATTGGAAACCAGCGTGTCACTGATTTGGATGGTTTCCCTGGTCAGACCTAATGCATTCCGCTCCAATGAATTTATTTCTTTTGCCTGATAATAGTTTTTCTTCTCTTCGGCAGATTCTTTTGTTTTTGTTAAACTACCGATAGTTTCCATCGCCTCCTCAATTTGCTTTTTGCGTATTTCTTTCACCGCTTCAAGCAGCTGAATCTCATACTGCGAACGCATTAGGGATAATTGCTCAACATCTCTTTTTTCCAGGGCACTCAATAGCTTCTCGCCTAGTGCCTTGACTTCGATACAAAACTCAACCGCCTTCTGAATAACTATACGGAAACGGTAAAATGGAGTGGGGGCAGCCAAATCATTCAGCACACTGCTGATATCAATTCCGGCAGCCGCAGCTTTTACCAGCACCGCCGGATCAATCGGAGGCTCAAACAACGGAAGCTGCCTTACGATCCCCGAAATGTTCATGCAGTGCCTGATTTTATATAACCGATCCTCAACAGTATCCCAGTATTTCGAAATAAATTCATTATTTGGAATGCAGAAGTAAAAAAGATCCAGCTTTGGAATACCTTCAGCTCCGGAGTCAGCCGGAACCACTGAAACCGGTAGTAATGTGTCTTCAACAACTACATCTACCCTTGCATTGCCGAATAGATCAAGTTTGTTTTCCAGTTCATTAAATGTCAGCTCTTTATTTTTTATGGCCGGCACTTTTTGCGGACGGTCACCCAAAATTTCATAAGCCAGCAAATATAAAAGCGATGCTTCATTGATCGATTCAATGGTGTCACGCTTAAATAGCATATCGCCCCAGGCAACTAAATTATCAATGTACTTCATTACCACATTCTTCTGATAGGCTACCGGGCGGTAACGGGCTATCACATGAGGCTTGAACGGATTGTTCCTCCAGGCTTTTAATTGTTCACTGCTCTCCTCAAGATTTAGGTTCGATAGTATGGCATCAATACGCTGTTTGCGGTATTCACTGGAATTGTACTCGTAAAATGGCTTGGTGATCCAATATCGCTGCGGACTGGAGGCACTATCAATACTCGTGGGATTAAACACAAAATGGAACCACGTCATGGCATCTTCAAATTTCTGATTCTGCATTAATTTGCAGGCTACCATTAAGGGGGCATGGAAAAATAATTCCCAATTGTATAATGAATAGGCGCCGCCAAACGAGAAATCTACCTGGTCCGTTTGAACCGAAGGGTCCGTAATCGTAGCAGAGGTTGGAGAATAGTCCCCAAAGAAGTTGAATGGTTTTGTAGTTGTAAATGTTTGAGGATCAGTTTGAATGTCCCTGTTATATAACCCATCGATGCCACCCCGGTTAAATTCCCGGATAAATAACATGGTGTAAGGATGATAAAATGGCATAAACCGGTATTTACCACTGAAATAGGTAACCTCCTGATAATTCTGTATACGGGTAAGCCATTCAGGTTTGATAAAGAAGGCACGGGTGTTGTCCTGATAAAAGAATGGATGATC
>CAIXKO010000354.1 GCA_903919925.1 uncultured Bacteroidota bacterium
CGCAGGAGGTGTGTCAGCAAATAGCATAGCCAAGTGGGATGGTACTGCCTGGTCGGCGCTTGGAAGTGGTGTTAATGCTTCACCCTATGCCCTTGCCATGAGCGGAACTTCTGAGTTAATTGTAGGAGGTGGTTTTATGACCGCTGGTGATAAATTTTCGCCTTATCTGGCAAAGGTTGTAATTTCATCCGTTGCAGCACCCACCATGTTTGAATTTACACCAGGCTCTGCTGCAACAGGAGAAACGGTAACTATTTCAGGTACCAATTTAACAGGTACCACGGCAGTAAGTTTTGGCGGCACGGCAGCAGCTTCGTTTACGGTTACCTCAGCTACCGAAATTACAGCCGTTGTAGGAGCCGGAGCATCGGGCAGCGTAAGTGTAAACACACCCGGTGGAACGGCCACACTTGAAGGGTTTGCGTTTATTTCCACTCTTACCATCACCTCCTTTACCCCAACATCGGCAGGAACGGGAACATTTATTTCAATCACCGGAACCAATTTTACCGGGGCTACAGCAGTGAGATTTGGCGGAACGGCGGCTGTCTCATTTAATGTTGATAACGCTACCACCATCTCAGCCATGGTGGCAGACGGCACAACGGGCACCGTTTCGGTTACCACCCCGGGCGGAACCGCCACTTCGGCTGGAACTTTTACCTATAAACCAGCATATCTGACCAATCTGGCTAATACAAATAATGGCTGTGTAGCCGGAAATGCGGATACCTACTGGAACGGACAGGCATTCACAACGGGTAGTAATTCTCTCAATTTGAGTTCAGTTGATTTGTCGATCTTTTATGGCGGGGATGAAGCTGTTGTGAAAATATACAGCTCTTCTGCAGGAATCATGGGAAGCCCAATAGCCACCCTCACCGGAACGTATGTGTCAGGCGATATCTGGAACTTCACCCCGGCAACACCTTTAACCTTATCGGCAAACACCACCTATTGGCTGGTGCTGTATTCTACCTGGATTGCTGAGTCAACAAATTCAACAAATTATGACTATACTGATGTTCTAACTTATACCGGTTCCGGCACAATACCGACAACGAACAGAGTGGCATTTTCCGGAAATGCAGGTGTTAACTGGGAATATTATTCTGCTTCCGATCCGGCTCCGAATTATTCTTCACCTTTCATGTTTGCCCTTTACGGCGACATTATTGTTACTTCCGTTACCTGGGATGGTTCCGAAAGCACCGCCTGGAACACTGCCGGCAACTGGAGCGGAAACGCAGTGCCCACCTCTTCCGATGATGTTACGATTCCGGATGTTACCAACGATCCTGAGGTAAATATCACCAATGCCGTGTGCAACAATATGACTATTTCATCGGGTGCTGTTTTAACCATCCCTGCCGGCAAGGCACTTACCGTTAGCGGAACGCTCACCAATAACAGCACAGGTGGTGTGGTGATCCAAAGCGATGCCACCGGTACAGGGTCCCTGATTATGGGAACAGCTGCGGGATCGGGCTCCACAATTGCAGGTCGGTATATGACTACTGATGCCTGGCATTTGGTTGCACCGCCGTTATCGGGGCAGTTGATCAGCGGCTTTCTGACCGCAAATTCCGATATTGCCGAAAAGGCTGGCGTAAGAGGCATGATGGATTACAACCCTTCAGGAAATGTGTGGAACGGTTTTTTTACCGATGCCACAGCCGGGAGTTTAACCATGGGGAACGGTTTTGGGATGCGCACAGCTACCAATAGTGCCGTTACCTTTACCGGCCAACCCAGTGCCGGACATCTGACCCTTACCGGCCTGATCAGCGGTAAATGGAACTGTGTGGGTAACCCCTACACCTCAGCAATGGCCATCAATGCCAACACGGGCAAAGCTTCTACCTTTTTAGAGGATAATGCTGTATTAAATGCGAATATCGATCCTGGTTATGGTGCCATTTATATCTGGGACAAGGGTGACGCCCAAAATGACCTGGAGGATCAATATACCATCATCAATAATGCATCGGAAGCCCTCTATGTTCAGCAGGGACAGGCATTCCTGGTCAAAATGAATACCAGTGCCACTTCGGTTGTTTTCTTTGATGAGATGCAGGTTCATGATCCAACCCTGGCACTGAAATCCACAGATAATAGCTGGGAAAGAATTAAACTCTATGCAAAGTGTGGCAACCGCTCCGGTTTTACCCAAATAGCCTTTAACAGTGCCATGACGCGCGGTTTGGATCCCACCTATGATGCCGGCATGCTCAAGGGCAGTACCAACCTGGCTGTTTACACCCGGTTGGTTGATGATAATGGTTTTCCGTTTTCGATTCAGGCTTTACCCAACAATGGATTTGATACGATGGTAATACCTGTTGGGCTCGACTTTATTGCAGGTGGCGAGGTGACTTTCTCTGCTGAGCTGCAGAATTTGTCGCCGGATTGCCAGCCGATACTGGAAGACAATCTCACCCATACTTTTACTGATCTTTCCTCCCACTCCTATACCGTCTCGATTCCGGCCAATTCAATAATTACCAACCGGTTTCGGCTGCACACCTCAAAACTCAGCAGTGGCTTGAATGATGAGACCAGCGGCAATGGGTTAAGGGCTTTTGTCATAAAAAACAGCGGAATCCGGGTGTTGGGGATGGTCACCGGCAATACCCTGGCCACCGTATACGATATTCAGGGAAGGGTTATCGTTCAAAGGAGGTTGCAGAATAGCGGTGATAATATCATTCCCACACCCAATTTCGGCAAGGGTATTTACCTTTTATCGCTGACCGGCGGAAGCCATCCGCAACAATTCAAAATTCAGGTAATCGAATAATCAGGAAATTAATCAATCAAATAATTGATCAACCACTCAACCAATCAACCACTCAACCTCTCAACCCTTCAACTTATCAACATCTCAACCATTCAACTAATTATTAAATAAATAATCGAAATATGAAAAACGAAAAACAAACATCCGGAGAGGAGATTAAAAGCAGCCCGAAAGAAAAGCAATTAACCCGTAAGGCAGCGATCAAAAAAGCGGGTATGGTTACTTTAACCGCCGCATCGATGCTGGTATTGCTGAGTAATCCACAAAAGGCGCTCGCCTCATCGGGAGGAGGGGGACCGGATCCATTGGTGAAATGGTAGGGGGTAGAGACCACCAGCATTTTGCCCCAAACCTAATAACCCGCAAACTATTCGTGCATAGGCGTTTAAAGTACCCACCCCCTGGCCCCCTCCCTGAAAAAGGGAGGGGGAAAGAGCTCCAAATTTACATCGGAGAGGAGCCCCTCCC
>CAIXKO010000355.1 GCA_903919925.1 uncultured Bacteroidota bacterium
ATCAAGCAGCGGCCCTTTCTTTTCCCAATTTACGAGATCCTTGCTGGTAGCCAAACAAACCAGCCAGCCTTTGGGCCCGGCTCCGTCGTAAAACAAGGAATAAGTATCGTTCACTTTATTTATGATCGCTTCACGGGCGCCCAGATAATCGCATGAATCGGGGCCACTGCCGTAATGAAGTACAACTCCGACATCCTCAGCATCCATCCTGACATTAGCCATGGGCCTGTTATCACGATAAGCCAATTGGTTAATCGTGTCAATAGTAAGTTTCACCCTGATCATACCCAGCGACCCGTATTCATTTTTATCGAATGCGGTATGAAAAACAGTAAACGTGTTATCACTTTCCTTTATCAGACACAAGGGGGTGCGCATCATATTCCACCACCTGGGAACTTTGTTTTCCAGATAGCATAACCGTTCCTTCGACCAATGAATTCCATCGTTTGACCAGCAATACCCAAAAGCTGAGCGTTTTAGTCCAATCGAGTCATAGCCTGCATCCACCAAAGCGATATACAATCCGTTATTAAGTTTGGTTACCACGGGGTTTTCGATAAAGCTAAGCCCGTTATCGAGGGGGTTCAAAGCGGTACAACGTTTCCAGGGGCCTTCCGGCCGATCGGCACTGGCCAGCCCAACCTGCCAAAAGGGTATTGGCTTGAACTGAGTTTTAGCACTGCCATAAAACCCATAATACTTACCATCCGATGCAAGAAACGGGAAGAAAGAGTCGGTTCCCTGAAGTCCCTCCCAGGAATCGGAATCTTTGCCCGGTTCCAGAATCAGGTTAGCCTCTTTATAGGGCCCGCCGATGCCTCCGATGCCTTTGGTTTCAGATATCGCACGAAATATGCGTCCCTCGTAATTTCCGAGCCAGAGGTTTCCGCTGTCGGGCCTCGATTTATAGCCAACATAGTATAAGTTCCACTGATTTAGCTTTTCATTGAAAAACGGCATGGGTGACCAGGTAGCTGCTTTGGGATCATGGCCCGTAAAATCCCCGCTTGATTCCATGAGGGTTCCCAGGCGAGTCCAGGATTTGCCATCCTTACTAAGCCAGTGCCCGAGTTTCATTTTTACCCAATGCGGATCGTCCACCATCTCCGCAGTAAAAAGATGGTAACCATCGGTCAGTTTGATCACTGTGCCGCCTTCGAACCCATATTTGTTATTTTCGGTTCCGGGCATTCCTTTGGTCAGTACCGGGGAATCCATTCCACTGATTACTTCCAATGAAACCCGGATTTGACTAAAAGCTGCTAATGACAGCAGTAACATCAGAAATATTAACACTTTAGATTTCATAGCCTATTATTAAATTAGTCGTTATCCATCTCATTTTTTACTTTGTGCAAAATCGATCAGCGCCTCCAGGTTAATCGCACTTTCCCAGGGGCGGCAGCGGGTTCCGTAAGGTTGATCGTTCAGATAATACTCAGCCCAGGCCCCTGTTTGATCCACAACGGATAAGGCTTTATCATAATAAACTGGTGCCTCGGGCCGTTGGAGTTTAGTTAGGGCATTCAGCAAAAAACCATAATCATACCCTACGGTGCGCGGCTCATCTTTCTTGTTAAGAATCTGCATCACAGCCGGTTTAAGCTGGTCATAAGGCATAATGCTGAAATTCATATAAAACGGAGCCAGCGCCACCGAAAGGAGGTTGAAGGATTTTGGCTCTGCCCGGGGCAACGGATCATCGCATATACAGCTGGCACAAACATATCGTCCGTTTTCATTCCGTCCGGTCCACACAATTCCCTGATATTTACCCATCAGGCAGTTGGGACCGGCAGCTTCACAAACCCCATGGCGAAACTGAGGCAGCTCTGCAATTTTGGACCTCTCCGGATTGTTGGTCCATAGCGTACCGTTTCTCCAGAAATTGCTTTGAAAATTCGATTTTACCCTGGCAATAAGTGCCTTATTTTCAGCTATTACTTCATTTGTCCATCGTTTTTCAGCACTCACCCAATCCAGATATTTCTGACCGCATTCAACAAACAGCATGGTAGCCTCAGCTGAGCCATCATTTAGCGCTGATCGGGGCAACATACCACCGGCAACATAAGTTTCATCGCCATTAAATGGCAGCATATCATTAACCAACCACTTTTTCTGGCAGTTAAACGCCCAGTCGAGCATCGGGGCTATCATGGTCATAAAAGCCTTATCATGAGTGGCATTCATCAAATCAAATGCCTGTAAAATCAGGTAGCCGGTGCTCTCCACTTCATCATTTTCATGAATATGAAAAATCCCGTCAACGCCAATTGCCTGAGCATTATGAATATAACCGTACTTTTTCCAGATTTGCCAATAAAAGTTTAGTATTGATTCAGCCTCGTCAAATAAACCAAGTGCCAGAAAACCTCTTGAAACGCCAAACTGATCGCGAACGTAACCCAATGGATACGGGTATCCGGCCAGAACCGCACCCTGTAAACTTTGCTGCGTTTTCAACAGAACGGAAACATCATCGATTGTTTGAAGCAGTTTGGACCGGGAAGGAGTGGTGGCAGGAAGAACGGTTGTAAAATCTTTCCGCTTTTTTGTGAACTCATTCCAATAACTGATTGTCCTGCTTAATAATGCGTCAGGCGATTTATCCAGAACCTGCCTGATATTTTTCATCAGATCAGGATATTCAGGTCCCCCGATCAGATACACCACACTTTCACCCGGTTCACAAATAATATCGATCTCACCAGAACTCTCAGTTTGGCTGATCTGAGCCTTGCCTCCGGTCAGCAACTGACTGTACAACAGCCTTGGGTACACGTAGGTTTGGTAGATGGTAGTGCCGGGGGGTACAACCAGTAACCTCCCGCTGATGGATTGCCCTGTGTTTAAACGGCTGGTATTATCGATCACCTGTACATACTTCTCCAGTTTCAGCCGAAAAGTGATTCTGCTATTGGTTTTAATTTTACGAACAAAGCAAGGGGACTCTGCATCAACAAAATCGATCAATTCAGCAGATTCATCGGACCCGTTCATCAATTTATGGGACCAAACAGCGGTTCCGGATTGTCGGGTTGAGCTAGATTTTGATTGCTCACTCCTGATCCAATCCAACCGGAGAAAAGACGGAGTGGAATAGGGACCGGTGTAAGCGGTAACGATATCGGCACCCTTCTGATAGATGCACATTTTTCCGTTGCCCAGCGCATGAAAAGGATCGTGGTCAGAAACCGGAATCAAACCGGAAGTTTGTGGCATACCCTGTTTCCATACCGGCATTTCGTTTTCGATTATCCGCTGCAACCTGGCCGCATTACCTTTTATCAGATAAACCTTACCATCCATCACCTTTCTCCTGCCATCGGGACAGTTTTGCTTTGCGAGCCTGACCGCTATACTATTCTTTTTTACCGAAACTGAGGCAGCATCCTTAAAGGCAAGAGCGATACAATAATCCAGTTCCTTCTGGTATAAAACAATGATACCCGGCTTTACCCCGTAGCTTAACTCATCACACTGATAGGTTGTTGCTTTTTTAAGGTTTTGACATTCCGATAATTGGCCGTTTTGGTATACGAAGGTTTTAAACTTTCCCGCAAAAATATTGGCATCCAACTGCAATTCAAATTCCGGGGACCTGACCATATTATCTTTTCGGTTGTTTTCCCACCAATATTGAACAGCCACCTGATCCTCGAAACCGGTTACCCTGGTGCCGGATAAGGTATCCTTCAGGCTGTTGCTAAACCAAAGTGATTGACCATCGCTTTCATTCCATTTTATCGGACCAGCAAAAATCTGATTATCGATTTTCAATGTAACCGGTTGTTTTTCATAAGGATTAGAGATGGCAATTTCAGCCTTAGCAGATTGTTTTGGCCTGATTTCAATGCGGTTGGCATCCTGATATTTTACCCCTGAAACGATCTTGAACTGCCGGGATTCTCCGTTGGTGCGCACCAAAAAAACGGTGCCAAACTTACCATCCCGGTCGCAAAAAAGCTGCATTCCATCAAGAGAGTTATTATGATCCTGATGTACCAACTGCCAATCGCTGCCAACTTTCTCATATAAGGCAGGATACAGGTAACTACTGAGGCCGGTGGCAATAATTGGCAAAACATTCAGGCCACCCTTCAGGGTAAACTGCGCTTCATTGTTTTCCAGCTGAATGATTGTGGGCAAATCGCTAACTGCAAAACCTTTTTCAATTGCAGTAATCCGCGGTTGATCTTTTGCAAAGGCGATGATCTCGCGGGAGGGTGTTTTTGCCCCATTGATCTCCCCATAAGGCAGCCAAAAACCTGAAACGGTAATTTCGTCGCCAGGTTTTAAAACCAACCGGTCCGATGAAGGAACCAAACTAAATCGAATATCCCCTTCTGCAAGATCGGGAGTATACACTTTGTGCTCATTTACAGTAGTATCCTTTGGTTCCGGAATATGAGTTTTTTGCTGGATGGAAAAGGCGGGCTTAACCCCGATGTTCGAATTAAAACTCCTGATCATGATTCCATTTGACCCTTTTGGCTCACCAAAAATCGCTGCAAAGGAATTCTCAGCCGGAATTTCCATGCCTTTTACACAGAACGGACTCTGATCAAAATCGATCGGCCGGGAGATGGTTTTCCCGGCAGCATCGGTATATGCATAGTTGGTGTAACGCAATGATTGCTGGGAGGTACTGATATCAAGGAAGCGGAAATTGGCCCTGGGGTCCTCAATGGTCACCGGCTTTAATACCCGGTAACGGGCGGTAAAAAAACTACGAACCTCATCATCCTGGGGAACTTCCCATACATCGAGCAAGAGCTGGATGCAGCCATCCGTTGACCGGTACTCCATTTCCACATTGCACCAGTTTGCACCGGTACTCTTGTAGGTAGTTCCCCGATATTCAGAGTAGTTCCACTCTTTACCATCAAAATAAGTTAGAAAACTATGACCCGCCACATTATCGTGCTGAGGCTGGCCACTCCAAAAGGTTTCCTGACTCATGGCCCTGAAATCTCCTATGGAAATACCTGTTTTATGACCGAATTTGAACGGAATGTAGCAGGTAGTTTCCGTTACACCTGTTGACGAATGGAAATAATCCATAAAAAAACCGAGCGATGACCAGTGCTTGGTCATGTGCCTTCCCCAGTTTTGGTAGAGGTGCAGCGAGCTGATTTCCAGCTCTTCAAAAGGCTCCAGATACAGGGGAAAAAACGTTTCACTGAATGCAGTGTCCTGTGGATTATAGAATTTCTCCTCCTTTTCCCCGTCAAAATTTTTACTCACCTGAACCAGGATCGGCAGGGGGTGGCCGACTTCATCCAAAACCACCCCACCCTCAACTATTCCTTCACCTTTAAGCGTTTTCTGACAGATATAGATTTTACGAGCCAACCCGTCGTTCCTGACTTTGAAATTTACCTCCTCATATCCGTTAGGCTGGTCAAAGTACTGTTGCTGAAAGCCTTCTGCTGTTTCGCTCCCAATGGTATAGGCCCCTTTACGGCGATCGTACGCAACCGTGGTTGTACCCTTCTTTAAAACAAATGCCTGATCAGGAAGCGGGTTCGTTTCCCCAAAAATATCGAAATTGAAATATTGGGGCTGATCCTTAACCAAAGGTTTCGCGGAGAGTGATATCACAGCTTTCCCTTTTACCGCAATCGTTTTCAAATTAAAATCATCTGATGGAAACAGCTTGATGGATGCTTTGATTTTCTCCGGATAGCAGTAAAGCACAACCTCCGTTTTTACCGGAAGTACCTTTCCTGCCTGGTCCATAAAACTGAGATCAAACCAATGAATCTCGCAGTAATACGGGCCGCGGCGGTACAGATTGATCCTGGTTTTTGTTTCGCCTTTTTGTGAGAAATAAACGTTTCCTTTTTGATCCGAAATTTCGAAACAGAGCCAGGGTTTAAGCGTGCCGCTATCCATTAAAAGGTTTGGAGGCAGCAGCTCTCCGGTCAGCTGATAATCCGCTGCCACAATTTCAAATGCATCGCGGTTTCCGTTTACATACCTGACCTCCAGGGCTGGCCTGCTGTTAAGTTCCTGGAATTTAAAGTCATTTCTCCAGTCGGCCTGCGAAAAGCCGGCAATTGGATACAATAAAAGGAGCAGGCAAATGATTGCCTTACCCAACAAAAAGACCTTTTCTATAATCATTTTCTTAATTATTTCTCAACGATAAATTCCGATTTAACAGCACGCAATTTCATCAAAAAGCGGGTGTAAACCTGATCGTCATCCGTCAACAGGAACCAGTTCAATAAGATTACCCATAACCGACGCAACCAGGTAGACCGGCTATTTTTTATTATCCATCACCGAATAAATATTTACTGCAATCGGATCCGGTGGAATAAACATCCCGCCATAATTTCCGGTGGTACTGTTGTGTGTATCAGCATAACAATAATCGAACGCACCCTTCA
Organism: uncultured Bacteroidota bacterium; assembly: GCA_903919925.1. GTDB lineage: Bacteria > Bacteroidota > Bacteroidia > Bacteroidales > UBA12481 > UBA12481. The sequence continues at coordinate 6,405 of CAIXKO010000355.1, forward strand.
GATAATCCTCATAAGTAGAGGGAATATTATGCGGGCGCCAGGTATTATCGGTATGCACATTCATCCAGCGGATTGCGGCGGTGGTAACTCCCTCATGAAAGCGTTTCCAATCCACCTCCGTATCGATCTGGTCCCATCGGATACCGCGACTGGTGGATTCCGAGAAAACGGATAGCACTTCCCACTGAACGTGATCCCTCACCCAGTTCGCAAAATACCAATCGCTGGAACTGAGCACCGGCTTGGTATTATAAAGGTTCTGAACATCGGCTGATTCCCAAAGATGCGTAAAAGGGAGAATGGTTCGGATCCAGTGAATGGATCTTTCTTTATACTTTTCATTGCCAAAAGCTTTATAACCTTCGAGATAGGCGACGGCAGCATGACCGGCAGCCAAAAGATTGGGAGCATGTAAAGGGGTTTCCCAGAAGTCTCCGCCTTCAGGCCGCTCCATTTTCAGGCAATAGTCAAGCGCTTTTTTCGCCGCTTCCTTATATTTGGCTATTTTGGTTTCCCTGGCAATATCCAGCAGTTCAAGTGCGGGAACCACCACAATATCCAGCGCATTGTCAAAAGCCAAACCCATTGGATCAACAAAAGAGGTAGCCACTTTAAAATCATCTTTCCGGTAATGCCTGCCGTCGGGATCAAAATAGAAAGAACCGTCGGCCTGCTGAATGCTGATGAGTTCATCTCCTTGTTTCTTTTGTTGTTCAATATCTCCGGTCTGATTTTTCTTATTGGCGGCACCAGTTTGAGCGCGACACCAATCAACCTTTACCTGCAATTCTTTGGCGAGCTGTGATCCTTTATTTTCCTTGATATATCTCTCCATAAAACCGGGCACCCCCGGATGAATCTTATCCTGAGGTCTTTGTTTGATTCCAAATCCCTCTCCTTCATGCCACAGATTGGTATTGTATGCATTCGCAATTTTGTCGAGCGTTTCCTTAAAGCTCCATCTGGGCTCCGGCGGATTGGGTAAGCCATGCCGCTTAACCCAGTCGAGCATCACTTCGAGGCTTCTCCCCTCACTCAGCCAGATTTCGGCATCGAAGTTGATCATTTGCCCGATTTTAAGCTCGATAGGCAGATTGGAGGACACCTCATTCTCATGACCTTCCACTGAGGCATCGGGGATCATCAGACCCATGAGGTTATTGTTCATCCGATCGATAAAATTGGGAGTGGCAAACACCGGTTGCGGCCGCTGGGCGCGATAGTTAAACCAGCGTGTTGCTACCTGATTTGGATCCCATGACAAGCCGATCCCGGTGCCTTCATAACTTAAAGCCATCAATGGGGCAGTAACCTTATAAGGATGGGGTACCGATCGCAAAGCCCAGGGGTCTTTGAACCAGTCGATTCCGCTTGACCATTCATCACCCATCGCCCACTCCACCCCTGGAAGCATGGAATCATCTTTCTTAATTCCAAAGCTGCCTTCTCCAACTTTTAACCATGGCCCCCGGATATATCTGGCATAATAATTCCCGGTAGCAGTGAGCCTGTATTTCAGGTAAATCAAGGGTTTATCCTTGGCCAGCGTCAATGTTACTTCCCCTGTAATGGCAGGTTCTGTGAACGGGTAGCTCATCCATTCTTCAAATGAAGTGCCTTTCAGGTTATTCCGGGCAACAACCGATTTCACCTTGAATATCAGGCTTTCGCCGGCTTCGGTAGTTTTGCGTTCCAGATTTTCGGCCTCAAAACGCATGGGTATATCCTGATCGCGCAGCATGATCTCGCCCAGGTGATCGAGTATTCCCATCAATTTTCCGGACGGAGTAGAGATTTCACCAAAACCCCATCCTCCTATGCGCCTGAACATTTGAAGCTGAATCTTATCGTTCTTTAAAAGAATGGATTGATTCGCATAGTTTGATCTTTTGTAATTTGGCTTAACACTAGTCTGAATCCCCGGCTGATCTGCTGTTTGTGCAAATGCCAAGCTGAGCAGGAAAGGAAGCAAAAGCCATCCGCCCAGAAATAACAATCTGTTTTTCATTTGTATATAATTAGTGAATTTCTATTTGTCGGAAGCTTCTGATGGATTTACCATCCACCAATATCTCAGCAATCAATTCGTATTTACCCGGCAGTGATGGAGTGGTTATCCCGAATTGATAAATCTCCTTTCCATTCATTTTCACTGTTACCGGCTTTTCCATCACATTGAAATTTATATTAATAATGCCATTATCAGTGAAATACAGCTTCATGTTTGATGAGTAGGTTTGATAGGTATCGTTAATGATGCTTACCGGAACCGTAATAATTTCCTTGGGGTGCAGGCTACTTTCGAAGTATTTGATCATGATTCCCACCGGGCAAAAGGAAGGAAGAGTATATTTGATAAAATTGGGTTCATAAATCAGATTTTCAACATCAATAAAATTATCGCTGGTGCTACCCCGCGGTTCCTCCACCCTCGAACAATTGAGAGCGGCATAGTGTAAAACGGCTGCGTTTTTTCGTGTTTCGCGCCAGAATTCAGTTTTCATTCCCAGATGCCGGGCATAAATTTCCATTCGCTGGCTATTGGTCAGATTCGCCCCAAATAACTGGGAGTATACATAGTTGGTGAGCTTGGTAGTTGAACCATCGCGATTGAGCCAGAGCCAGCCATATTCGTTAATCACAGTTGCGTTAGGGTAACGCTTTCCGGAGGGTGCCGGGGTCCACTGGTCCGGACCATTCTCGGGCCAGCGCTCCCTTTGGTATGTATATTTCATTATTCCTTCAGCGGGGAGCTTTGCATTCGGATACACAAACTCAATGAAGGTATACGGATGCACCTCCTTACAATCACTATCGGAAGCGGGAGTAGCAAAGCCATTGTCCCATGGGCGATTTTGAATATCGAGATGGCGCACTTTATTGATTGCTTCGCCGGTTCGCAAGGAAAGGGTTTCATTTTGAGCGTCCCACACAATCACCGAAGGATGGTTCCATCGTTCTCTCATCCAGATGGCATACTCCTGTGCGATCTGATCGGCTGTCTGGGTCATCAGTTCGGGTTTGCCTACCATTTCCCAGATATCGTACTCGTCAAACACCAGTATTCCGATACTGTCGCAGATGTCGTACCAGAATTCAGGTGGGAAAAATGTGGTATTCCGCAGGGCATTCCAACTGTTATTCTTAAATCCCTCATATAGCTTTGTTACCCACTTCTTGTTCCATGGCAGCGATTTGCGAACGGTATCCTCGAAAAAGCGGTTTAAGTCGACATTAGTACCCCGCATAAAATAGGGCTGGTTATTGAGAATCCCCATTCCTGTTGGGGTATCAAACCGAAAAGTCCGCATCCCCACCCTTGCCGATTTTGTATCAGATGCGGTGGAAACGGAAAATTCGTATAGAAAGGGATTCTCGGGCGACCATAATACCGCATCCTTGATTTTTACCTTAAAATCGATTTTCCACTCATCACCTTCCTTTGTTATGGTTGCGTTTTTTGGACCTCCTTTGGAAACTATTCGTCGGGATTTTACTTCGCTAACCTGATAGATCAGCTGTTCCGGCACTTCACTATTTTTGGTTTTCAATCGGGTAACCACCCTCAATTCCTCATTGTTAAGGTCAGGGGCAGTTTGAATATTAGTGATATACGGATAATTGGAAAGGTTAATAAAAACATCATCATAAATCCCTGGCATATAGAAAAATATCTCCGCATCGTTACCATCGATAATGGAGTCGGGCACATTATTAAAGCACCCGGTTTTGATCACAATTTCATTATCCGAATTATTTTTGAGGTACTTTTTGATATCGAATGCCGATACGGTAAAGTTGTAAGGATTTTCGCCAACCAACTGACCATTGATATACACCCAGGTATGGTAGCGGGCCCTGAGAATGTTCAACTCAGCGATCCCGTATTTCTGATCATTGATCCTGAAAGTTTTGCGGTACCAAAAAAGGGTGTCGTTGGTTCTTTTATTGCTTTTAACCAGCATAGGAACGGCCATATCCACGAGTCCGGGCACCTGAATTTTGCTGGTAAAATGGTCAGGCATTTGTGCATTAAGGCCGGTAACGGCAAAATCCCACTCACCATTGAGTGATACTACACAGCGTTTTTCGGTTTGGGAAAACATGATGGCAGGGAAAGTTAGTGCCCACAGCAATAAAAACCCTCTGAAATAGTGTATCATTTTTTTAATTGAGCTTGATCGATGATGAAAACTCATAATTCCCAGATCCGATTTCATAAATGGCCAAGTTGTTTTCGATCCGGCTGAACTTGATTCCGGTGGATTTTTCAATATTTCTGCCTGATTCCAAAATCGATGCAGGATCATTGGTGGGAATGTAAATTGTAGCAGCAGAATTTGGCGGTACAGTTACCTTCCAGATAAATCTTCCGGTTTCCAGTTTCCATTCACTTTTAATCAACCCATAAAGCGATTGGAAAGAGGCATTCACCCATTTCAGATCTCCAACCGGTTCAGGGCGCATGATGATATGTTTAAACCCGGGTTGATCAGGATCATAAGCAATTCCTCCAAGAGTTTGGTACATCCAGGCGCCCAGATATCCGGCTAAAATCGTTTGACTCTGCCCGTTCATGCCAGGAGTTTGGGTATCGCAATCCCAACGTTCCCAAATGGAGGTGCCTCCCTTTTCTACCATGTAACCCCAGCCCGGACGCGTAGTTTGGGTAAGAATGGTATAAGCAACATCTGATCTGCCAATATGCGTAAGTGCCTGCATCAGCCATTTAACGCCCGGGCAACCAACAGTTAAATGACCATTATGTTCCACCAGAATATTATGAACCAGCCGGTCGGCAACCTTTTGCTTGTATTTATCCGGTACCAGGCCGAATTCAATGGCGATAGCATAAGCAGCCTGAGTATTATTAAGATAGATACCCGTTAATGTATCTAAAAAGGTTTTGTTGAATGCTTTTTCAACCTTTTGTGCAGCAGCGCCAAAATATTGGGCATCATCTGTTTGGTTCAAAAAATTTGCCGTTTTCTCAACCATCCTCATATTGTAATAATAATAAGCGGTTGAGAGCAGATCCCTTGAGGTGGCACCAAAGGGTGGAGCAACTTTCTCATCCATGGTATAAGCATCTACCCAATCGGCATAGGTTCCTTTGCGGTAAATAAAATCGGGATCGAGGTTTTTCTCCAGAAAAAGCACCCAGCGCTTCATCATCGGGTAGTTTTCCTCCAGAATCCGCGGGTTTCCGTACATTTTATAATTCGACCAGGGCGTAGTGGTAACCACCGACGGCCAGCAGGGGTCTGTTGTTGGCCAGTGCCAGATTGATCCTGCCTCCGATATACAACCATTCTCCCGCTGATCCGCCCGGGCCTCTGCGAGAAAGCTCTCGTAAAATGCCGCCACGTTGTACAGGTATCCTTCCGTTTCCGAGGTCATCTCGGAAACGCTCATCCAGGCCTGCCGCTCATCCCGGTCGGGATCCATCGGAACACCACGTTCCTGCATTCGCACACTCCGGACCATATTGGCGTAAATCTTTTTTACCAGCTCGTTGGAGCATGAAAAATCGCCCACTTTGGTCAGATCGGAGTGAACAACAAAAAATTCGATATCCTCTTTTTTCAATACCCCCGGCCATCCGGTAATTCCGGCGTACCTCAATCCCTGCCCTCTGAAACGGGGCGCCCACACTTCAGTTCCCTCTCCTTTAAGTGTATAAATATCGGTGGATAATGCGCTGCGATTGAAAGCCATCGTCACGTTACCTGTTGAATCGATGTCGAAAGTGGTCCGGATCACTACCTTGGTTCCCTTGGGTCCTTTTACCCTGATCCGGCACATCCCGTAAAGGTTTTGTCCAAAATCAACTACATAACCTCCAGATGAAGACCGGTAAATGGAAACGGGCTTAATGGTTTCAATCACCCTCATGGGCTCGTGCATCTGGGCCATGAGCTTGCCTTCAGGAGCTTTAACCAGCTGGACGGGTTGCCAATCAGAGTCGTTAAACCCTGCCTGATCCCAGCCTTTCTGCTCCATGTTAGCATCATATTCTTCGCCGTCGAACTCGCTATTGGAACGAATAGGGCCCTGGTCGGTAATTTTCCAATTCTGATCACTTACTATCAGTTCTGAGGTTCCATCTGTGTATTTAACCTGCATTTGAAACAGCAATTTTGGGAATCCAAAACTGGGTGTTTCAACAGGAATTCGAACGCGGGGAGAAAAGAACCGGCCGTTGCCCAAAATGACTCCGATTGCATTCTTGCCCCTTTGTATAAACCTGGTAACATCGTGCGTAACATACATCACCCGCTCTTTATAATAGGAATGGGTAGGATCCATGATACGATTGTCCACCTTGCTTCCATTTAAGTAAAGTTCGGAAAAGCCCAGGCCGCATAGGAAAACCGTTGCCGATTTTATGGTTTTCTCCATGCTGATTTCACATCGAACCATACGGGCAGGCAGTCTTCTGCGATCATCTGCCGGCTCAGTATAATTCACATCCAATCCAATCCATTTCGCTTTCCAATCATCCGGGTTGAGCAGGCCCATTTGCCAACTGGAAACGGAACTCCACATTGACGGTCTACAAATGTAGTCCCATACCCGAACCTGCCAAAAATACTTTTCGCCCGACTGCAACGGTTCTCCAGCATAAACGTGGTGCAACGATTCGGTTGATAATATCTTGCCGGATTTCCATACCAGGTAGTTACCACTAAATATTGGGGAGTCTTTTGCAACACGGATTTCGTATGCCGACTGACGGGATTTCCGCTCTGAATCTGAAATTTGCCAACTTAGCCGGGGTTGTTTGGAATCGATCCCTACCGGACATTTTAAAAACTCCGTTAAAAGATTGGTTACCTGAATCTGAGCCTGCACTGGCAGGCAAAAGATTAAAAACCAACCCAGAAAAAATATCCTGAATACTTTCATTTTATGGTTCCGGCCTTTGCTGACATTTTCTGTTTAATCAAAATCAATCATCGCCTTCATCACTCCATCGGAATAGCCTGCCACCAAATCGAAAGCCTCCTTTGTCTTTTCAAATCTGAAACGGTGGGTTGCCATTTTACTGATATCAATTTTCTTTTGTTCCAGCAATTCCATTGCTTCTCCAACGGCATTATTTTGCCGGCGAACATTTTGAATACAAATTTCCTTGTGCCGTAGCAAGTCAACCGGGAACGACCACCTGTTGAACTCAGGAATGCCAATAATCATCAGCTTTCCACCCGGTTTAATCAATTCAATGGCCTGATCGGCGGCTTCCTGCTGTCCGCAGCATTCAAAAACCACATCCAAAAGTTGGGGCTCGTGTGCTTTAATCAGTTCAACCACATTGCTTTGGGTAGGATTTCCCGTCCAGGCGGCTCCGCATGATTTTGCGATGTCCAGCCTTTCATCAATCTTATCGGTGACATAAACCTTTCCGGCCCCTTTCTGCAAGGCGGGTAGTAGCACACTCATGCCAATCGGTCCGAATCCTAGAATTCCAACCTTTTTATTTTTTAAATCCATTTGGGCGAGCCTCACCGCATAAACCCCGATTGACAGAGGCTCCACTATAGCAGCATCATCGTACGACAACGATTCGGCAATCGGCACGCAATTGGCTTCAGGCATTACAATATATTCGGAAAGGCAACCATCGGCCTGTGCGGGACAACCCAGAAATTTCAGGTTGCGGCAGGTATGATGACGGCCCTGAAGGCACTGATCACATACATAGCAAGGCATGGCAGGTTCAATGGCAACACGCTGACCAATTTTCAATGATTTCACCTTGTCTCCCACAGCCGCAACTTCTCCGGCGCCCTCATGACCCACCGGGAAAGGGTATTTCACCACCTGGCTGCCAATTTTCCCTGAGGAGTAATAATGGATATCGGACCCGCAAACGCCAACCACTTTCATCCTGACCAGTACGTCTGTGTCATTTTTAATTTCAGGCATTGGCTTTTCCATCATTTCCATCTGCCGGATGCCGGTTAGAACCATCGTTTTCATAAATTCTTAACGGTTAAAAGAGTTTCGACATATTGATTTCGCCTGTATCTTTACCTGATGTTGCAGACAGGATTGCCTCATCAATTTCCTCCGCCAGGCTGCCGGCGGTTTTATATAGGGCAATAATATTTTCGATAGGGGTTCCTACCTGAATGGCATGTGATGGTCCCAGAAAAAGCCCCCCCTTTGGGAATAGCTGTTTGCGGCGCTCCACCTCCTTTGCTACATCACCGGCACTGCCAAATGCAAGCGTACTTTGCACACACACACTTCCACAAAAGGTTAGATTATCACCAAATTCGTGTTTTAATACGGCGATGTCCATGTCCGGATTGGTTGGCTGCACCACATCGTACACATCTAACCCTAAATTAATTAGCCTGGGCAAAAAAGCTCTGGCACAGCCACATATATGCATCATGGTTCTGGCACCGTAGGAGTGAACCATATCAAAATACTTTCTGAACTTAGGAGCAAAATGCTTATCAAAGACATCAAAACCAATCACCTGCGAATACTGGGTTCCCAGATCTTCACCGATATGGGTAAAGTCTATCAGCCCCCCAGCTGCGTGAAGTACACGCTCGTGCATATGGTAATAAAAGTTAAAGCGGGCTTCCATGATTTCCATATAAACAGGGTCATCGGTTATCAAATCAATCAGTACCTGTTCGGTTCCCCTTGCCCTGGCGATGCTGTTAATAAAGTCCATATCGCCGGCAGTACCAAAACATACTGCATAGCCCTGGTCCGAAATTTCCAGGCATTGCTGCCTGATTGTTGAATAATCGAACCAGTCGGCAGTTGGGAAATGCGATCGGTCGAGGGCACTGATTTCATGGATATTTGAAAATGGCAGATAACAGGCTTCCAAATACTTACCCCCTTCAAACTCGGCATATTTATATCGTTCGCCCCAGTAGCCTTCAATACTGCCATCAGGAAACTTACGGAGTTCCGGACCCACGTAAACCGGCTCGGCATACCTAAAATCATCTCCGATAACGCGTAACAGCTGTTCCATATTTGTAAGACCAAAATGATTCATAATCAATTGGTTGATCTCTGGAGTTCCTTCATGCTTAACCGGAATCCTATCGAATCCGGTTCTATTAAAGGCGCCCGAAACTCTATCACGTGAATTCATGGCCGATATAATTTTCAACTTATGTCAGATTTCCCTGATTATGAGAACCAGCTTGTCTTTAACCAAAACGCTTCCCTTTTTCGAAGCCTTCATTTCCACCGGTATGTTAACGGTTATGGGTTCCGGGGTTATAATGGTATATTCTATTTTGCCATCCATCTTTTTCCAGTTTACCCGGATGATCCCGCCATCGGGAAGAGGCATTTTACCTTCTGCGCTATCCAGGTCTCCAGGTGAAATGATCAGGTCGAAGGCATTTTTCTTTTGATCAAAACGGTGCTGTAATCCAAGAATATAGGTCGACAATTGCCAGGTAGGGCTGCCGGCCCACTGATGGCAATTTGACCAGCGGGTATCAAAAACTTCCACCCAGGTTGTTCGTCCGTCCTCCAGTGCCCAACCCCAGCATTTCCGGAACTGATCGAGCACAAAGGCGGTTTCCCCCTTTTCGATAAGCACCTTGAAAGCGAATTGCGAAAAATACGGGGTAATGAGCTGGGGGTTATTTGCAGAAGGGTCACTCAGGCGCGGAGCCATCGGATTATTTGGGAAACAGTTCAATATATGCTTTTTCATAAAAGCAACGGCTTCCGGTTGATTTGCTGCCGGAATAAACCCTGCCAACATGCCCAATGTGGTCCGGTGATAGCCTATACTATCCCAATTATAACGGCCCGAAACACTATTTTTCAGGAACCAGGAATTAATGAGGGTATAAATGGTTTGGCTCAACTTTTTATACTCTGAAATCCTGTCATTTTTATTGATCAGCTCACACCAATTGATCATTCCCTGCAATGCCAGATAATAATGGAGGTTCAAACCCATATCGGCAGATTCCGGATTGGGAACATAGCCCCAGTCGATAAACGCCCAGCCAGCCTCATAACCAATACCCCATTCGTTAAAGTAGCGTTGGAAGGAGGCAATATTTTTCTCTGCTGCAGGAAATAGTTCTACCAGCAGCGATTTGTCGCCGGACAACCTGAAATAATTGAGACAAGCCGGAACCCACTGGGCCGAGAATGACGAAAGATAACCTTCGCCCCCGGGACATAAACCAGCCACCATGCCATCGGACCGGGCACATTGGGCACTTTGGACGAGCCCCCTTCGACAAATACTAATATCGGAATACCCGGCAGCACCTATCCGCATGCCAACTCCCATATCGCCTAGCCATTGCCCCCTTTCCCTGGTAGGATTATCGACCAGGGCATCTTCAGAACAAGACCGGAATGTTTCGATGCCGGTCTTCCATATCTTATTCAGCAATTGATCATTACAATTAAAATCGCCTTCGGGCTGGTCAAAATAGGTACGCTGAATGAACTTTTCTTCAACAAACTTAATTTTGGATACCGGAGCCAGAACGTGCACTTCCACAAAACGTCCGCCTTTCGGATTTAAAGGAAAGAACTCTTGCCTGCCACCCCGGGCTACAAAATGATCCATATTACGGGAATCACTTGCAGACAGGGTGATCCACGGGACCACGCGTCCATGGCTCAGCGACTCACACCAGGCAAATTCAACCACGGCACCTGCGGGCAGGTCGATTACGAATTTTGGGCGTGAAAGCATGACAAATCCAAGATCGTACCGTTTCCATATTCCCTGGGGAGGAATTTTATCGCATGCCAGGTCGCGCAGAAAAAAGCGGGCCGAAGGATTATCCTTTTCATAACCATATATTTCGGCCAGATTCCCTTCCGCCATCACCTTTGGGGTGAGTTCCAATGCCTTTACATTGCCGATTTTCGATCGGGAAAAAGTTCCCAATTCACGTTTCACCTCCACCGGCTTTTTCCACTTCGAGTCATCAAAATTCAAAGTTTGCCAGTTTTCAGGCAATTTCCGTGTATCCACCCATTCTACCCATCCCAACTGGGCATTTATCCTGAATCCGGTGCGCTCAAATCCTGGCAACTGTTCACATTTCCAGACAATTGGAACCTCGGTTTCCTGCGAAAATATGGTGCAGTACAAAAAGGGCGGAATCACCTTGAGCATCCGGGTTTCAATGCCCTCATGGTGTACCTGAATGGCAATCAGATGATTCCCTTTTGTCAGCATTACTTTCTTAGACTGGTATTCGGGATAGGCTGCAGTATAACGATCGGGGCCTTCATAAAAATACTTCCCATCGAGCCATACCACATACCACGATGCACCGGAAAGTTGAATATCGACAATTTTATCGCTGCTGATACTGAATGAGCCCCGGAAAGCGACATGAGTATCCGGAGGGGTTGAATCAACCGATTGCCAAATCAGTGTTGGAAGTTCCCGTTTTACCTGAGCCGAAGCAGCATACCAGGAAACCTGAAAAGAAATCAGAATCAGACAGGCTAAGAAAAAAGAAAGAATCTTGTTCATATCGAATGGTAATGAATTAAAACAGCAACCCTATTTTACAAGGTCCCCTCACGTGGATGTTACACTAAAAATCCCTTTGGAATTTTGGTTGGGAGCAGGGATAAGAATTTTTTTGAGGAAGGTATCCAGATCTTTATCCAGCAAAATAATAGCTTCTTCCATTTCTTTCCAGTTTAAACTTTGCGGGGAGATATTTGAAGTTGCCGAGTTTTGGTTTTCACGTTGATCTGCCTCAAAATTAGCGAGATCGGCCTTCAGGAGTGTTTTCAATTCGTTCACCAGTTTATCCGCTGCCGGCAGACCTTGTTCCCGTGACTTTCGCAGTATAGCGGACAGATTGGTTTCACGAAGGTGATAAGCATAAGCCAGGGCACGCCGTTGAAAAGCCGAAAGTTCAGCAAGATTCAACTGCAATGATCCGGCTAATTCTTTCGGAATGATTGTCATGATCGTACTACCTGATTCCAGCGCCTTAGCCATCGATTTTGCGGCCAGTTCGCACCGGAGCTGTACATCTTCGAGCAGCCAGGGATCGGGTGGACCTTGCGGTTCAATCCGCATAAAAATACTATGCCGTGTAGATCGCCAGCTGGGAGTCGGGCAATCCATTCCGCGAAGGATAGCGGCTGACAGGCTATGATCGGGCCGGCTGTTGCCAACCTCGCGGATCATCCACGAGGTTTCCCAGGGAAAAAGTTCCATGCCTGCGCTGGTTAATTGCCAGAAGCCAACCATTTCATCTGCTGCCTTTCCATACGGTTTTGCCAGCATTTGGAGGGCCTCAATCTCACCTATCTGCGGATTTTTAAAGAAAAGTCCGGCCATTTTAAGATTTGGGTCCTCCCGATCGGGTGCCAAACCATAATATTCTTTAATACCCGAGATACCAGAAACGGCAGACAGGGCTTTCAAACCGCGCAAGATAACCAATGGGTGCGAGAGGCTCACAAACGGCTCGAGTTCTTCGCTGGCCGCGCCCAGAAAATACTCTCCAACAACTGGAATCCCCCTCTGTGAGGCTAAATGACACATATTTTTGAACCAGCGATCAACCGGCATTGTGGCCATCACTTCGGCGGTGTTGCAATGAAGCATCAGCCCAAATTGTTCGGGTTTCACGAGTTCAACGCATTCCAGGCTCTGACCGGCCGATAATTCCCATGGCTCCCACCAAAAGCGACCCTGAGGGCTGAGCCTCCGCCAGGTTTCCGACAACTTATCGAGAAACGGCACCAGCCGTTCATGGAGCGGAACTCCGGTGCAACGCTTGCATGGCCCAAACTCGCTGCAGAGCCACGCATCCTGATCGTAAGTATAAACCAGGATATCATCGACTCCCGGAAACTCCCTGGCAAATAACTCAAACAAAAGCTTATACCGTTCAGCAACTTTCGGGTCCGAAATACAGTTGGGCGGACCATCTCCGTAACGTGAGTGGGCGTTATACGGAACACCAAAGTGAAAGAGCGTACGCAAACCGGCTGCCCTGCACAAGGCGATTCTACTGCGCAGATCGGCCCGGCGCTGTTCGCGTCTCTCCGGTGAAGGTGAACTTCGCAGCGGCACTACCTGCGGATAAAGGTCCTGTAAATCCGGAGGCAATTCCACCACATCCTCGATATTCAACGGCTCATCGGCAGGGCGGGATCCCCAGGCAACATTGAGCTGGATCATATTAAATCCCAGCGATTTCAATCTGCCGACATTTTCGGCGTTCCACTCTACCGGAATATGCATTTTACCTTCAATGGAGAATGGAACACCGAGAAAACCGACTTTGTAGGGTAATGCCTCCTCCACTGCGGGCGCATCGCTTTTTGGTACACAGGCTCCTGGAATCAGTATCAGGATTGCAAGAGCAGCAAAAAGAGCAATTTGGGTCAGGCTTTGGTAACGGGTCAGCTGCCGGACAGAAATATTAGTTTTCATCTCAGTTAACGATAAATTTTTTGGTTGGAAATGCAGTTTCTCCTTTGAATCTGATAAAGTATACCCCCTTCTCTAATGAAATATCAATGGTTCTTATTCCACTAAATGGCTTATTATCAACATAAACTACCCTTCCTTGAATATCCATTATAGCAATTTCGTCAATATTGAAACGGCCGCTGTTCACCGTTAACTGATAAGTTGCCGGATTAGGATAAATGTTGAAATCTTCTACCACGATTTGGGAAATTCCATCGGTTACTTTAAGCGGATAAAGCTGGCTGGCTGGCACCACTTCCCTTGGATTGGAAGTGCAGCTCCACTCAAATTTGATGTAAGCATCACCTGTCTTCTCAGCAAAATCAACCTTTATGGGCACTTTTTGACCGGCCGTCAATGCAATGGTTCCGGTAATCGTTTTGCCACTGCTGGTGGCAACCCAGCCATCTATCACCAGCTGGTTATTGATCCACAACCGACCCATATCATTCACTGTCAGGTAAAACGTATAAGTTTCGGTATATAGCGGCTCAATTTTTCCTTCCCACCGGACATTCCAGAAATCCTTGGCAATTCCGCAACCCGGGCCAACATCTGCCCATTTTTCATCAATCAGGGAGTCAATTTCAAAACAAACAGAGTCTTGAAACCACGTTCTGCCGCCGGCCGAAGCGGTCCAGAAACTCTTGCTGAGCCCGGTTCCATCACCCGGATAAACAACATCAGTTGCCGTAAATTCAATGTTATCCAGTTTGAAATCTGCGTTCCCATTTTTTATCAGGAATTTAATTACATGCCTTCCGGCAGTAAGTTGCATTTCAATATCTTTCGACAACCAGGTATCTTCAGATCCTGTTGCAGGAAAGTCAATAATTCCAGCTTTATCGGTACCATCCAAATAAAAAACTGCCTCGTTATCGCTGGTAGTCGCAGCATAATGGATGGAGGCCTGAAATTTTCCAATCGCTTTAACATCAACCGAATACTCAAGCCATTCCCCTGAATTTACCCAACCAATCTGATACCCTCCACCGGTTTTCGGTTCAATATCCACCGATTCGGCTGACCGGTAAGCGCCCCCTGAGTTACCGATAGTTGCATCGGAATACGCCACTCCGGCGCCACCATTGTCAAAATCTTCAAACTCCACAATACCCGGAATCGTAAGAATTTTAAATGAAGATTGCTGTATGCTGACAATTTTGGAGGTACTGAAGTTGAAGTTAAAGCGACGGTCGGGCGCCGATTCCCCATCAGTAAAAAAGGCCGATATATCATTCAGATGCTGTGGGTTATCTGCCCAATGGAAGTAAAATTCCGGTGTTGCTTTATCCAGTAAAACCTGGTTCCGGGGAATACTGAGTTCCAATGCATCACCGTTAATGGCATAAACGATACTCTTTTCATTGGTCCAGTTTTTACCATCCCATTGTTTTAGAGTAGTTTCTTTGGATGATTTAACTCCATAATTTACCACAAAATCGAACCCTTCCCAGCCCGTTCCCTTGTTCCTGTCGGCATCAATAAACAAGAGCATCCAGTTGGGATCAGTTGATGGGGTAAGGGGTAGAGCAGTTTTGACATAGAAATACAGGTTATTCTCATCGAAAGTTGCCCGTGATTCAATAATATCGTTTCTGCCGGTGTTATTTGAATAGATCATGGTGGGATCATATCCTTTGTAATTACGATGCAGCACATCGCCCGGCGGATCTTTGAACACCGGACTGATCGGGTTCCAATCAGAAACATCCCCATCTATCGAAATAGTAACAGGAGCTGAAAACACCTGAGGTGCGGTCATTCCCTTATATTTCCTGATATTTGAAATCAGCTGATAATAATAATTATCGGTATGCCCGCCTTTCATAGGCGCCATATCGCGATTAAACTCTTCGGTAAACACATCCACAAAATAGGAATCTCCATCTTTAATTGGTCTGCCGGCATAAATCCCACTTCCCGAGTTCCAGATAAACCTTTGCGCGGTCCATTCGTTCCATTGGGTAACCATAATCACTGGCGGATCAACTTGTTGTGCACGGGTCCACTGCTCGGCAAAGTGAAGTCCCTGGCCGGTAAAATCGGTTAAGTATTTTGAATTCACAGGAGGTTCGGCGGTATTGCGATAGCTGTTGCCGGTGGTGCTCATGGGATGCTGAGCCACCGATACCACAATTTGTTCCGGTGTTCCCGGATCAACACTCCAACCATAATCCTGCGGGTAAGTATCTAACCATTGCCAGTGATTGGGCTCGTTTTTAGTATTTGTCCAGGCCCAGCAATACTTTATGGTAAAAAAACTTTTAACATCTGCCCTTAATTCTATATCCTTGAAATCTCCCAGGATCAATGGTTTACCGTTCCATTTGAACCAAAGTTCATCATAGAACGACGGTGCATAAAATTCATCATAAAGGTTGTTCATGATTTGCCCGCTCCGTGCATTGGTTGTAAAGGCAAGCTGAGGCGTGTAAATTCCTTCCTTTCTCATTTGCATAGAAATCTCGCAAAGTTTTTTTACAGTTTCGAGATAAGTGTACGCATTGGTTACATCGATAAAAATGAAATCAACATGAGCATTACTAAGCATTTGCAGATCGCGGCGAAGCACCCAGGGATCCTCGGACCGATAGTATCCGTTTTCAGGTTCTCCCCAAAAATGAAAGGCACCGGGACCACCCCATCCGGGATTTCCGGCACTTAATGGATCGGATGGATAATTAGCTATTATTTTGGTTATATCGTACACCTTATCGCCGTGAAAACCATGCCATATATAATAAAACACGCCTATCTGCTTATCGTTTCTTTTTGATCCCACCTCATCATTCGAAGGTAATTGCCTGCCCAAACCATCGGTAACAACCCAATTATCAACATAATCCTGGCTGGTTGGGGAAACATTAACCGCGTCAGGATCACTAACATAAAATGACCGAAGAATTTCAGGTGCCGAATAATACACCGAGTTTCCACTTTGGGTAGCCGACAAGGTAACAATACCCGGCTGGCCGGTTAAGGTAATCGTATGATCAACCAGCGTTGCAGGACCGGAAACGAGCTTTATTTCCACCGGCAATCCGGACGATGCCGATGCCGATACGGTAAAAGGAGGATCGGTCATCAGCTTTTTACCGATCTGATCAAAAGTAATTGTTTGCTGAATCAGATCGTTGTAATTAATGGTTACCCCATAAAGCCGGAGCGATGCATCCCGTTGAGCAATAGTGGCTTTGCCCGATACCTCCACCTCCATTCCGGTAAAGGTTCCGGCCACCTGCAAGCCGGAAGTATAAACAGTTCCGGAGCTGTACAAATTTCCTGACCTGCCTCCAAGTTCAATCCTTATAAAGGGCGCAGCATTAAAATAAATATAGATTGCAGTTCCGAAATCTTCAATTCTTAAAGTCCCCCGGTCCCGGAGATTGGTGACGCCGGCCGGTTTGGGAACCTGGATTCTGGTAACCGGGGTGGCATCGCCATTCAATGGTCCGGTAAACTGAACTGTCATGGATGTTCCATCGAGGGAAGGATAAAACGCGATACCCTCGCGGTTGAAACCGGGGTCACCCGAGGCGGGCTCCTGCAATTGATCGGGCAGCCCGGGATTTGCCCTGATTACCACCCCACCCCTACTGCTGCCTGCCGAGTAATCAATATCGGTTTGAATGATAAAGGGCGAAACATAAGGTTTCTTTGAATAGATGACCCGCTTGGCTATCCAAACAAATTGAAGGTACCCGGCTGCAATATCGGATGCCGTAAAGATGTTAGGTTCCATGGCGTTCCATTGTCCATAAAAAACCGTACTGTTCCAGGCCGTGTTAAAAGTTTGGGAGTACTGTGAGTTGAAGGTTGCTGCCGGCTTATCACCATCAAAGGTGGTTACCTGTGCGCCTGCCGGTAAAAAGATCAACGCGCTGAAGAGGGTTGAAACGGCAATAATCGTCGGGAAAAATCCTATTATTCTCATTAATGCTTGTTTATGATGGATCGATAAATTCACTTATTGGCAAACTTTATAAATACCGGGCCTATTAATCCGGACTCGATGAGAGGGGTATTTTGTTCAATAAACTTCCACGTGGTAAAAGTGTAACGTTCCTTAGAGGGACGGGGAGTTCCATCAAACACCCAATCCGGAATTCTGAGGATGCGGTGACCTGCACTTTCGTTACAATTATATTGAAGGGGGCCCCATTCACAATCGCCGGGTTGCTGCTCGTCACCAACCAGCCTATTAAACCAGGTGTTGGTTACTTTTATGCGGATAAGGTTTTCACCTGCTTTCAATGCGCTTAAAATATCAGTACAAAATGGTGGCTTCCAAATGGTTGCCAAATCCATTCCATTAATATTGATTTCTGCGATATTCCTGACTTTCCCAAGGTCCATCCATGCACTGCCGGCCTTTTCCAGATCGTTGTTTCCTATTTCCACCTGATAGGTGTAAAGGGAGGTACCGGAAAAGTATTTAACGCCAGTATCATCAAAATCTGCCAGGGATTTGAGGGTGGATGATACTTCATCAGGAGCACCTAATCCCGCTGGGAATTTGATGCTCCACACATGATCCAGTGGAATTTGTTTATCGGATTTCTCAAATGAAGGGAGAGCTTCGCTGACGATGCTTTTATCTTTAAAAACAACAAAAAGGGAAGCAAATGAAGATAATTCAAGATTTAAAATTGTTCTTCCGGCATTAACAGTGAATTCACCGGACCTGTAGATTTTGCCTGTTTCAGGAATCCATAACTCAGGCGTTTTGCCACTCAGGTTAAAGGTAATCGAGGGCCTTACAGCATCTGCGGTTTGATTTGAAATAAAATACACGTCATCACTCCCTATCCTGCGATGAATCCATCCAATGGCATCTTCGCCATTTCGCATGCCACCCCTGCTATATTCAATTCCTCCCCACATCATTGCATTGCCAGAAACATCAGTCACCTCCACATCCGGTGCAATATTGTTCTTCTTTAAATAAT
The DNA here is from genome assembly GCA_903919925.1 of uncultured Bacteroidota bacterium. Taxonomy (GTDB): domain Bacteria; phylum Bacteroidota; class Bacteroidia; order Bacteroidales; family UBA12481; genus UBA12481. Next base: position 24,834 of record CAIXKO010000355.1, read on the forward strand.
CAGTAAAACCCTCCGACCAGTAGGTGGTATGTGCGGGCAATCCATAAAAAGCACCCGGTGCAGGAAAATATTTGAGTGCCCATTCGGATTCCGGGTCATTCTTTTGTCGGTACAGGTTTTCAATCCAGACGATTTTCCCTTTGCCCAACTTGTTTTCCAAAACATCCTTGCCGTTCATCCGGCCCCAAAGTTCATCAGCCAGCTTAATTACCTGAGTATCGCATTGAGGGTAATTGGTCAGGCTGGCTGACTTTACCGGACGGTCCTGACAAATGACGGTACCACCTTTTTTCACGAGGACGATCAATCTTGAAATAATTTCAGGCTCCATCGTTCCACCGGTTTTGGGAAGAACAAGAATTTTATAACGTGCACCCGATTTTAGAATAAAGTATCCGTCGCGCCAATCCATTCCCTGAGAGAGGAGTTCCTCTGTTGCCACATCGTAATTGTAAAACTTGTGCAGGCCGGTTGGAATGGCTTCTTTCCAGTTAAGAGCAGGCATGAAGAAGATGATGTCCGCTACATTTTTACCCTGGGATAGCAGGTATTGGCACCGGCTGAGGTAATCAGTCCAAGCCTTTCCCGATTCGAACCAGGTTTGCCCGGGCAGGAACATGGTTCCCCACCAAGCCATGGGCATTCCCGGCTTTACCTTGTTTCCCCAAGGCTGCAAAGCAGTGCCATGGAGGATACTCATATTTAATCCATTACAAAATGCAAGGTCGCCCATTCGTTTTAAGCCATACGGGTCCATATTCCAGGGGGCGTCACTCCATCTGCCGGTAAATGCCTCAGCAGCAACAGTTTTACGATCATAAGTATTTGCAGAACTTGATGCCCAGCGCACTGTGTTCATACAATCACCCCTTGCCCAGAACTCTCCCATCGGAACATGAACACGGCCACCGGCTTTTACCGGATCAAAAGGGGCATAATATGGCTCGGTCATCAGTTGCATTCCCTGCGCATCGGCGATCTGGTAAAGATTTGTAAAGAAATTATCGGCAAACAGGTCGTTCTGAGTGAGGTACACATCATTTTTAAAGCGGGAAACCAGATCGGGGTTTACTGCGTTGATGTCGTTCTTCAGGAATGCGATCCACGGCACCGGGTTATATCCCCGTCGCCGGGTAAATTCCTCTGTAAACTTTTTGGACCACTCCGGATTCCCTACTTCCCAGCTGTCTGCTTCCATCCCCCTGATGGTTTTACCTGCCAAACCCGGAGATTGCTCAACTAATCGCCCTACAAATCCCTGATACATGGCTTGTACCGCATCCTTATCCAGCTTATCACTCTCAAGCCCTACCCCTCCGGCAGGTGCAACACGATTTAAAGCATTCGCATTTTTAATGGCATAGCGCCGGACTATCCATGTGCCGGACGGAAAATCTCTTTCAACCACATCCTGGATTATTCCTTCTGACAGATCAACAACATCCTTAACATCAAGCTTACCGGTTGCCGGATAGGCCAATAAAGCGATATCCTGTGTAAAATCCTTACCTCCCGGATAAGGCAGCAAATGTTCGTTCTTCTTGATTCCGATATTGCCATCTCTGCCAGGATAGGTAAGCAAAAGCCTCAAAATCCCTTTCTTATCCAGCACCACTTTTATCTCCGAAAAATCGATATGCTGTATTGCCTGATCGGGCTTGATCCATGGACCACCGCTATGGCACCAGCCCGGACCAAACTGAGAGGAGATGGTCAGCCCCAAACGACTGGATTCCTCTGCTGCAAATTTCCAGGCATCAAAGAAATCCTGACTCATTGGTTTTATGGGATTCTTCATGTTATGCAGGGGATGGAATTGGGCATCAGCATCACCAATTATCATGATCAGGGTACCCGACAAACCAAATTTTTTGAAACTTTCCAAATCTGAAGTTATTCCTTCCCTGGTTATCATGTCGTGCATCCAGTCCCAGAATATCTGAGGCCGGTATTCAGGAGGGGGATTCTTAAATTTTTCTGCTATTTCCTGTGAGTTTGTGGAAATAGAGATCAGAGAAACAAGCAGGAATAAATACTTTCTCATGACTTTCGTATGTGTTTATCATCAATTTCCTGACTTCAAATAAGTCAAGTACTGATAGCGCCTGTAAAAGGACACTTCGGCAGGGGAAGGTTTCTTAGCAAATTTTCACCACCCTGATTCCCAGTATTTTTCCAAGCTTATCAATTTTATCAGCGATATGACCCACTCCTATCGCACAATGGTGGGCAGGGCCCTGCTTCGACCATTGATTCATAAACTCACGCGCACCGATGGAAAAGCGGTAACGGCTGTTGGTATTCCCGATTTCGAGTACCGGACCGGGGACCGATTCCCCTTCCGCCATAAGCAGAAAAACTGAATCGCGATCCTCTACCACGGATAGAAGCGTAACTGGCCCGTGCTTTACCGTCATCTGAATACTAAGGCCCTTGCCGGGTTTACCATGATAAACGGGCAGTGGAACGAGTTTTACCCGTCCTTCTGCAATGATTGGATGGGCCGGACCATCGTGCCCCAGCAAAACGATATCATCAACAAAATCCATTAGATAAAATTCCGAAAATGAACCACCTGCCCCAAATGAGGACATAATTTTCATTGCCTGTGCATTCTTGACCTCGCATTCACCGGCAACTGGAATATTCCTCTCAGTCAGCAGGGTATTTCCGGCTATGACGGAGGTAACGATATTCTCATAATCATTGCCGGATGCACCTTCATAATAGTAAGCCATAGAATTGAGCCGGTGCTTTTCCACGAGTTTATCCAATGCAACTGATGTTCGGGCAGCGCGTTCAATCTCGGCAGAATCACATTCAGCAGTCACCTTAAAAGAAGCATGGAATTGACTCAGTTTTTCATCTACATCATCAGGAGTTACCGAATCGCGATATTCTTTCAATTCGCACATTTCCAGCAGTTCGAAATGGGTACCAAACACGGCAGCCTGGCGCGTTAAATCGGTGTATACATCCAACATTCCGCAATAATAGTGGCCCAGAACACCCATCCGGTTATTTCGAAGATCGGCAGCTACCTGAGCGGCTGACACCCATGCACTGATTTCAGCCCAGGCCCTTTCATCACCGAGATAGCCGGTAACAAAATCATACCTGATACCTGTCCTGTTGAAAACATTGGCGATTTCAGGAACTGAGCAAGCCTGGCAATGCTCGAGCCATACCCCGGTCATTTTTCCACGATCACCCAATGCATTGAAAGCAGCATAATCCAGCTGCGGCACGGGTTGAAGGTTCAGGATTACGATGGGCACCTTAACTTTTTGAGCTACAGGCAATACAGTTGATGAAAGCGCATATGTCGACACATAAAGGAAAACAATGTCCACATCGCTGTTTTTAAGAAATGCCGCGGCGGTTTGGGCCTTTTCCGGATTGTCCACCATACCGGCATCGACCACCTCTGCACCGAAACCAGCGATTCTGTTGCTGATTTGTGCCTGATAACGTAACAGGTTATCGAGTAATCCACTAAACTGGCCCCAATAGGTATCAAGGCCTATACCGAAAAGTCCGACTTTTATCATAGTTCACATCCTTATAATAGTTCGAATTTATTGCCATTAAAATCTAAATCGCAACCCCAAATCAACAGTCATTCCATAATTCTCCTGGTAAGTTGGCCGAATATCGCCGGTAAGTCTTTGGGATTCAGTAAAATCGCTGATATTGGCAATATTTGCTACCAACTCAAATCCCTTAAGTTTTTTTATTGCAAATTTCTGGGTTAATTGCAGATCCCAGCGGTTGAAATAATCCTTTTGAGAGTCTAATCGTGGCGCACCCATGTAATTTATACCGGTATAAATCAACCCATTATATTGGTAGGAAAGCCAAACATTAAATCCCTTGAAGTTAAATCCGAGCGAAATATTCGCAATATGCTTGGGTTGATAGAGCATTGGACCAGTAATGGTTGAATCAATCCTGGTTGCAACCGGGCGACCACCTCCGGGAGGGGTAACATTTTTTACTATGGTATAGGGATAAGTGGTTTCTGACTGAGCATAAGTATAGTTAGCATTCAAGGTGAAATAATTAAAGGGTTTAGGCAAATAATAAAACGATGTTTGCCACTCACACTCGATTCCCTGAACATATACGGTATAGGGGTGATTTTCCACAATGGTTACATTCACCACCGCGTTATCAGGGAACGGTTCAATTTTGGGATCCCCTTTGATGCGCTTGTAGGACCGGCCCCAGATTTTATCCTGCACCGTTTTGTAAAAGCCCGTAACTGACAATAGTCCAACCTTGCTGCTGTGCAAAGTGAACTGGGCATCGTAGTTGGTCCAAAGTTCAGATCTTAAAGCTGGATTTGAAGCTGTGTATGAAAAAGGTGCCCAGCCGGTATTTACATAATAGTTTGGTGACAGGGAATTAAAATCGGGCCTGCTAAGAGTTTGGGTATAGGCAAAATGCATATAAAACGACTTTAATGGTTTAATCCTCAAATGCACCATAGGAAGTATAAATTTGTCCTTCCTCACGGCCGAGGTATCATGGCCGCTAAGTGGGGCAACAATGTTGGGAACATAAGTTGGCGGCAATGCATAAAACCCTTTCAAGGCGGCATCGGTAGCCTCAATACGAACACCAGGCAGCAACATCACATATTCGCCAAAGTTTATCTCCGGCATAATAAACCCTGCAGAGTAAGTTTCCTTAATATTTTGGTCGTTAAGCATACAAGCAGGTACGTTTTGAGCGTAACCCAGCTTGTTGATATCACCAAAAATCGGGAGGTAAACCTCAGGACCCTTTGCAAAATAGTAATCCGAAACGCTGGTCCAGGTATCCGCTATCTGGTTAAGCCTGTCCATATTAAAAGCATATCCAAAGTTATAATCACCGTTCAAAAAGTTGTCGATCTTTTTGCCGCTTAAGTTTACCGCACTAACATTATCGGATGCGTTTCTAACTACCCAATCCAATGAATCGGCCAGCACTTTTGGCGCATAAACATTATAGTTTGCATTGGCACCCATGCTTCCTGCCAGATTATCAACCAATCTGCTTTTGTTTCGATACAGACCGCCAAACTTGATGTTCCCGGTGATCAACCCTCCTACTTTAAAGGGAACCGTAAAATTCAAATAAGTGTTAATGTTTTTATCCTGTCCCTTGCTATTAGCCACTCCCATCCCAGTGAGCCAGCAATCCAGGAAATTATCAGGATTATCGGTAAACAGCGGCACAATTGCAGTAGGATCGAGCTTGCGGTGCGCAATATCAGTAATTGCAGAGGTGGATGCGCTGTTGAAAATAAAATTCCACGACTTGTTGTTGGTTGCAATGGATTTACCCATCGAGTAGGAAATTCCATAATCGGCCTTGATATTCAGGAATTTCAATTTAGTTTCACCGGTTAATGAAGTTTGCACGGTTTCTCCTTTATCGTCGGGGTTATTAGCTGAAAAAGAATAACCAACGGATCCGGCTCCTCCGAGTCCATAGTTTTTTGATTGGCTCTGATAGTCGCTCCTGGAGTTGTTATACATTCCGTAAAACATCAGGGTGGTTCCGGGTGTGAGCTTATAATCCATTGATAACAAAGCCGATCGCCTATATATTATTGAAGATATATCGTTTAAGCTCACTGCACCCAACAGGATATCTCCATCCGGGTTTGAACCATCAATCCCGTAAGCAGCACTCATGGTTTGTATACTCCGGTTTACCCGTTCGGCATTTGCAGTTACTAATATGCCAAGTTTATCTTTGAAAAAGCGGTTGCTTACCTCACCCAGCAGTTTATAATTCCCCAAATAGTTATTCAGCTGATTATAACCACCCTGTGTCATTACGTTGAGATGGAAATTTTTAGGTGCCTCCCGCAGTTTCAGGTTAACTGTACCGGCAACTGAATTTGCCTCCATATCAGCGGTTAACGACTTAAATACTTCTACTCCCTGGAGGGCATATTGCGAAACGCCGTTTAGGTTAACATTTGACTGCATGCCATTTAAAGTAACATTAGTGTACTTTGGCTCCAGTCCACGGATCACCAGGCCGGAACCTTCCCCACCCGATCGCAATACAGAAATTCCGGGCAAACGGCCGATTGCTTCAGTGGCATTGGCATCGGGATTCTCCTGTAACCGGTCCGGTGCCACTACGTTTTTAATGGTATTGGAATGTATTTGCTGCTGCAAGGCCTGTTTCTGTCCTTTGGTTTGGGCAGTAATCACCACCTCACGCAAGGCCATCACGTCAGTTTTTAAAGAAACATCTATCGTTCTCAGGTTACCAACGGTTACCTTTTCAGGCATACTGCCGATGAAAGAAAACAGCAACACCGTTCCAGGTCCGTCAACCATAATCGAGTAAGTTCCATCGGATCCGGTACTGGTGCCGATAACTGTTCCTTCAATAATGATATTCACCCCGGGAAATGCCTCTCCGGTAACTGCATCAGTAACCTTACCGGTAATTCTCTGCTGCGACTTGTTCTGCGCCAGCAAAGAATTAACAGATATACAGCAAATTAAGGAAAGAAACAAAAAAAGTGTTTTCATAGGTTGTTGGATTAAGTAAACAATTTCCAGTCAATCAGTTTTTTGGTAACAATCAAAACTATGATTATTAATAAGGTGGTACAATTCACTATTTGCACCTTTTTTTACATTATTTAACCCTTTTGCTATATTTACGTTCTTAAATCAACGAATGGAAGAATTCTTCAAATACGTTACTCCGGGTGAAGATGATGTAAATTGGGGCCTTTACCTGAACGTGGTTGGTAAAGCAATCATTACGCCAGGTATAACTTACCCTAGCCAAAGTCACCCGAGCGGTTACTATTTTACCTGGGAAAAAGGAAGAATCCTTCATGAATATCAGCTGGTATATGTTACTGAAGGTGATGGATTATATGAAGATTCAACGGGTGAGTATCCGATAAAATCGGGTTCACTCCTGATTATTCAGCCCGGAACCTGGCATCGGTATAAGCCTGACATCACCACCGGGTGGACAGAGAATTACGTTGGATTTAACGGCATGATAGCCAAACACATATTGAGCAATTCCCCCTTAACTTCACTGATGCCGGTAAATTATATCGGTAACCGCGAGGAATTCATCGATACCTATTACAAGATTTACGGTTATGTAAAAGATGAAAAACCAGGTTTTCAGCAGGTTTCAGCAGGTATGATCATGAAGTTGCTTGGATTTCTCATTTCTGTGGAGAAGCAATTGAGTTTTGCGGAAACACGAATCGAGAAAATCATACAGAAGGCCTGCTTTCTGATACGGGAAAACGTTGAAAAGGAGATCGATTTTAAGCAATACGCCGAGTGCAATAATATCGCTTATTCTTATTTCAGGAGGATGTTTAAGATTTATACCGGTTTGCCCCCGGCAAAATACCAATTGGACCTCAAAATCATCAGGAGCAAGGAATTGCTGTTATCAACCGATAAAATTATGAAGGAAATCTGCTATGAAGTAGGATTTGAATCCGAGTATTACTTCAGCAGGATCTTCAAGAATAAAATCGGAATTTCCCCGTCGAGATTCAGGACAGCTGCACAAAACCATTCTGAAAAAAAGTAAATCTTCCTGGTCTTTTTCTTTTTGGTGCCGGATCACTTTTCCAAAACAAACCGATAATTAAACCGCCTGTTAGGAGCACAATCGCCATTGAGACAGAGGGAAATCGGATCTTTCAGGTCCTTGGGATTATCGGCCCATTTAAAATCGAAACTGCAGGCAGTTGCCGTTAATCCAAGCAATTTGAGGGGTATGGCCAATTCCAGCTCACGGCCTTTGTATTGGTATTTCAACCTGGCTTTTTCAACCCAGGGATTTTCGGGATGTCCGGCATCGTAAACCATCAGCGGGGTGGTTGAGTTATCGATCACGCTTTTATTAATCAGATAATCATAACCATACCATCCGGTATCCGCATTTTGATCAGCATCAATCAAAAGGCACATCCAGTTTTCGCCTGTGTGCGGAGTCAGCATTTTATCAGTTTCCGCGTAGAAATATACATTTTCCTTACCAACAGCAACTTTACATGTTGTAATATCATTCCGGCCTGAAGTATTGATGTATTGAAGGCCCCCGTAACCCTTGTTATTCCGGTGAAAAGTATCGCCTTTAGTATCACGAAATTCATTAACGATCGACTTCCAATCGGCAAAAGCACCATCAATCTTCAAGGCAGAAATCCCCTTTTGCACCGGTATCGGCCTGATGCCTTTATATTTGCGAATATTTTGAGCCATCTGCATGTAATAATTATCGGTGTAACCATCCTTCATGGGTTGAATGCACCGATTAAACTCCGCATTGTATTGGTCAACAAAGAAATACTTACTTTTCCTGCGCATAAAAGGAAATGAAACACCATCCTGGGGCGGATACTTCCCAGCGGTCCATTCGTTCCAATCATTCAGGTAGAGAAACTGCGGATCAGCCTTCAGTGCTTCATCCCAACGATCCTGAAAGTAAATTCCGTAGCCCTGAGGATTTTTCACCGTTTTTCCCAGCCAGGGAACGAAGGCAGAATCGGGCAGATCAAATTCATTCAGCTGCGGCTCGTCGAATTTGCGTGTCCACGATTTTCCAACCAGGCTCGATGGATGCTGACCCGGTGTAACCGCTGCCTCCTCCCGTTTACCGTTGTGAAGCGAAACCAGATTCATCGGATCAAGAGCTTTAACCTTTTCATTTCCAAGATCATAACCAAAGCTCCAGTTATCTTCTGTTCCAATAAACCTTTTTCCGGCCCATTCATAATATCCCCACCACATATTCCGGAGTGTAAAGAACTCCTTAACTTCCGATGAGTAATCCTTATTAATATCCGTTGATGGATTTCCTGTAGCATCTATCTGAGGATCTTTATTATACAACAAAAGGGGCTTGCCATCCCACGAGAACCAGAGGTCCTTGTATTTCCCGGTTTTATAGATTTGGTTATAAAGATCCTGAACCACCGTAACTACCGGACCATTAAAGGCCCAGAAACAAAACTGCGGAACCTTGCTGCCTTCTGCCTTCATCTTTAGCATAACCGGAAAAAGCACATTCCATTCATCCCAGTATCGGACTGCGTTAGTAACATCCATCACCAGAACATCTACCCCCGCATCGGCCAGCATCGACATATCCTTCCGGATCACATACTCGTCCTTGCTCAGGAAATAGCCCATTTCCGGTTCGCCCCAATGATAGGAGCCCTCAATCCAAAGCGGATGGTTTGGATCGAGCCGTGCATTGGGATCACCGGCAAGTACCCTGGTAACATCGGCATTATAAGGGCTTTTCATTTTGGCCAGCACATCGCTGTGCCAGGTGATATAAAATATACCCACCACCCGGCGCTGGTCATTTTTAACCGGTCCAACCATCTCAAATGACGGCATTTTTCGTCCAAGCGCATCGGTAGCCACCCAGGTATCGGAATAAAGATCTCTTTCCTGTGCATAGGTTGAACCTGCTGACAGAAATAAACATTGCGCCGTTACCAGAAACAGGAAGGTGATATTTCGAAACATAAGCTTATTTTTTTTCATTTTGAATAATCAATTATACAGTTCAAAACTAGTGAATACCTCGAAATTGCTCATTCTTTCACTTTCAAATTTCTCTTTACAATCTCTTTATCAGCCGATTTTACCCTGCGCTCAAGCTTTTTAATATCTTCTTCGGGTGGTAATTCTTCGGGTCACCGTTTTGGGCAATAAGGTAACAAGCATACCGGGTAAGCATAATATCAGGGACATCCTTTGTCGCACCCTTAGGCATTGCGATCGTTTTGGTGACGTCAACAAAATGATCAGGAACCGCTTCACCAGTGGTTTTGCAACTTTCTTTTGCTTTGTCAACCGCGTTCAGAAAATTACGCCAATCGGCATAACCAATTAGTTCTTGCAATTCTCTGGCAAGCCAATAATCTATGCCATCTTGCTCATAAGCATATTCTTCAAAACTTTTGTTGAGCTTAATAATTGTATCTTTTTCCATTCGAAACCGAAAAATTAGAACAAGGGTGAAAGACTTTAAATAATTTCATTCAAACACCCGCAAGCAATCCAATGCAATTTTACCATTTTTCCCCTTGATTATTACCGCATTTTTCTTTTGAGTAAGCGATCGCACTGAGTATACTGGTGCGCTTTTCAACGGAGTTTCGGAATGAAGATTAATCTCTCCTTCGATCTTGCCGTTAACCATGATTTCTGCGGTCCCCAAAGTTGGCAATTTAGGGCAAATCAAATCAAACCCGCTACCCGTGAAGCTCCATTTGGCCTGAGCGCTATCTGTTTTTGATACTGCACCGATACCATAAGTGAATAGCTCATTTTTCCCGATCATTTCCCAATCTTTTAAATTAGAACCTGAATTGCTCAAACCTTCCGTATACAGCCAATTCATGGAGCCCGGTTGCCTGTTCCCGCTTACCTTAAACGACCGGACTTCAATGCCGGAATATTTCATGGCAAATAAGCCGCAATTCCCATATTCAGAATTGCTTAATAACCCTTTCCAAAGTACTTCCCCATCAAATTTAATGATGGTGCCTGAGTTGTCATGCCCGATTCTCAAAGAATAAATATCCTTAATCTTCAATTTGCCCTGCGCAATGGTATCCGTGCTTCCAGTATCTGAACTTTCCAGCAAATACCAATTGCTATCATTCAACTGGAACCTGGTATGGGAGTTAAACATGAGCGGATGCATAACAGCATCGGATTGCGGGCGATCGGGCCCCACCGGAGCATGATAATTCCAAACAAAAGCAACTGTGCCATAACAGGAAAAGGTTGACTCAATATCCGGTTGGTTATAACACCCACTAATTGCTGAAAATGAAGGCCCTCCGTGCCCCGAAAGAACAAAGCCGGTATCCCTTTGCATTTTATTCCAACTAACTGAAGCCAGGTTAATGGTACCGCGGTTTTCTTTGTCCCGACTGGGAAACATCACCTTAAACTCACCGCTGCGATTGACAAAACCCGCTAAGGTTTGTCCCCAGATTCCCTCATATTCGTGCTCGGCTCTGGTACCATGCCAAACAGAACCCTCCTGCCACAATTCCCACTTTTCCGGATTCATGGCCTGATCAGCCGATACCCTGAATATGCATTGGAAATTACGATTCTTTGCCACCGAAGTTGCCGGAGCATATAAAGTGTCGTTCTTTAAAAATACGGGAAAGTATTCCATCAGTGATGGAACATATTTACTTGATTCACAACTGATAACTATTACCGGTTTCGACCATGGTCCTTCGGGTGAAGGGGCAGTCATCGCCACGAGCCCCCAGCTGAACCAGGGGCCTGAATCCAGGTCAAACAAATAAATCCATTTATCCTTCAATCTGAGCAGAGTACCTGCATAACACCTGTTAAACTTACCGAGCCAGGGATCGTCGTAAAAATAGCCATTGGTAATGGCAGGCTTGCTTAAAATCTTATAAGGCCCTTCCGGTTTGTTTGAAACGGCAACTGCCAGCCCGCCGTTTCTGATATTTTTTATATCCCACGAAAATCCGGATGTAACATAATCAAGTCCCATATAATATTTCCCTTCAAAAAACACGACTGAAACATCGGGTGCATAGCTAACAGCACCGGTTTGACCTTCCAGCTTCACCGTGTCATTGCTAAAGGCAGGTCCCAGGTAATTCCAGGTATTTCCTTTATCACCGGAAATATAAACGATACAACCTTTATCCAGATCCAGTCCATTTTTATCACTACCCATTGCATAGCCGGTGCGGTATTGACCTGCGAATAAGTACTCATTTCCCGATATCGGGTCCTCAAAATAATAACCATTCACCGGCCAGTTAAAAGGTGGAGTTCCACGCTGAACCGGATTTTTTCCATACCGCTTAAAGTTATCAAATGAAGGGTCTCCCAAAACCGGATGCCTTAACCAAGCCTGGCTTTGCGATTGTAACGCAAAATCGGTAACCGCAGGGTTCACGGCAACTTTGCCACATGATACAATTAAAATAGCCGATATCAGGTAGGTAAACTGGCTGAATATTTTTTTCATACAGGTTGTTGAAGTTTCATTTCATTGTTGGTGTTAAGTTAACTTTTATTTTCGATCCTCCTCCCCCCCGGGCCCTAAAGCCGTCAACCTAAGGAATTGGAGCTTGATGCTATGCGAGCAGCAGATTGGCGGTTGATGAAAATTCAAAGCTTCCACATAATGGCATTGGTCTGGGGGATGGAGGTGGTGGACTCAAATAGGCGTCCACTTAGTCATCACCCCAGGTTGACGACAATGGGAGTCAGCTCCTGCGAAATGTGGTGCCGGAACAGTTACTTTTCTCTATTAATTCTTCGAAAAAGAATCTCTTCTTAACTGAATTCAATACTTCTTTCACTCTTCTTTTAACTGAATTATTTTGCAGATGGCGGAATAAAATGAATATTTCTTGCCGTCAGACTTTCTGTCAATTCAAACCTAAGAGAATCTATAATTCCCTGATACTTCGGATTATCTATTTCGTTTTTCATTTCTCCGTTGTCAGTTTTGAGATCGACAAACATTTCACGGATTTTCCCGATATCATCGAGCTCATATTTAAAACGACCAGTATGAATCATATAACCCGTTTCGGTTTCCAAAAAGATATGATCGCGCCAGGTGGGAGGCGTTTCCTGGGTGGTTAAAGGCACTACCGATTTTCCCATTAAATCTGCAGGAGACTTGATTCCTGCAAAATCACATAAAGTAGGTAAGAGGTCTAAACCATTGCTTACCAGATGTTCACTGTCTATTGTCCCTTTATGTTTCATCCAGGGATAGGAAATAACAAACGGGATCCTGGCAGCCTCCTCATAAAGAATGGTTTTGTGCTCCAGTTTATGTGCGGCATCCAGATCGCCATGATCCGAGGTAAAAACGACAATGGTATTTTCCGATAGCCCGGATCTTTTAAGAGCATCCATAACCATAGCTATCTGAACATCAACCCGTTCGGTAAGACGCATATAGGCCCAACGATGCATCCGCCAATCTTTTTCGCTCCAATTTTCCCTCACCGAATTCCGAAATGGCCTGAGCTTTACCAGGCTATCCACACTGCTGAGCTCTCCAATCATAGGTTGATGATTATCAGGCAAAGGCGGACAATATTTTTCAAAAAACTCATTTTCCGAAACACCTTCTGGTAGTTTTAAAGCCTCGTCCAGCTCCGGAGGTGTGCTTTTAGCAAGACCACTTTCGGGTGAAGCCCACCTGATGGCATCGTAACAGATATCATGAGGGTTGATGAACGAGGCAAAAAGCAGAAACGGTTTATCCTCTTTCTTCCTGTTCAGTAAAAAATCCGAGCAAACAATTGCTAAGCTGTCTCTTTCATTGAGAGTTAACAGCTCGTATCCCCAGGGTTTAATTGCAGAGCCGGTCAACGGAAGATGCACTTTTCCCCCATAATAAGTCTGATATCCTGCCTCATGAAAAAGATTACCCAAAGATTTGGAATAAAGGCTCTTAACCTTGATCGTATCCATTATTGGACGATCATTTTCCCGCATCCCGATTTCCGTTGGAAACCGTCCTGTTTGTAACGAAAACCGGGAAGGTACACAAACAGGATTGGTTGCATAAGCGCAATTAAAACGAATACCTGCTGAGGCTATCGCATCCATTGCCGGTGTTTTAAGCCACTTATTTCCGGTGCACGACATCATGGAGGCACTTTGCTGATCAGTGGTGATAACCAGAATATTAGGATGCGTTGGAATCTTATTTCCGGGATTAGCACACGAGCCAAGTTCCATTAATACCGGCAGCATCAGGCCTGAGGCGAAATAGGTTGAATATTGAAATTTCAGTGGTGTGTTCATAGGGCAACCTCAAGATTACAGTTGAATTCTGTTAAACGAATTAATTTTTCACCAAAGGATTTCCCTCGCTGATTACGGTAACCTGAAATCTGGAATTGATTCCCGTAGGTCCTATGCAATCAAAGGATAAATTATTGCTTCCATTTTTAAGAACCGGGATATTCCCTTCAACCCGAACATCCTGAAGGAATTCCCCCTTTGAACCATACAATTTACAATTTGATTCCGATCGAAACTCCAGATACATGCCCGACTCCATTTTTACCGGAAAAACCAGTTTTTCACCATTTACAGTGATGCCCGGATTGGTAATGGTTGCCGATATCATTGGGAGTGCTTTGATACGGCCAATCAAACAGTTAACCTCATCGCCGGCAGGCAAATTGTTGTACCAAAGCTGCAGCTTATCGATATTATTGAACTGAACGGAGTGCCGGTAAGAATCGTAAACATAAAACCCGGAATCGGGCCAGATGTAATTGCTGAATTCCGCAGATTCTATTTCCACGAGCTCAAAGTATTTCCAGCCGGTGAAATCGATTTTTATAAAGTGGTCGCCCCGGGCACCATAAGAAAGATGAGCAGGACTTTCCAGCCTCAGATTCAAAAGCTGTCCCTTGCCATCGCCTTTTACCCATACCCCAAGCGCTTGATTGTTAGCTATATTTAACCAGGGATCAAACTTCTTCTCCATCTTGAGCCACTGACCTTCTACCGGAGTCAGTTCAGCTGTCCGGCCATAAAATAGACCGCCATTGCCTCCATCCTTACATTTCTCCACTGCCGGTTTTATTCCACCCGTTACACCGGCGGCACTACCCTCCGGATTAAACTCGCCATCCTTCAAAAAATCGGCAATAACCACATTTGCCGGATCATTATATGCCTTAACCGACATCAAGGGTTCGATTCGTAGTTGCACCGGTTGTGCTTCAAACTCATTGTTTACCGCCCATTGGGCGGATGGATGGGTGGTTCCTGCAACTTTGTGCTTTTGCCAGGTTATGGGTTTGAAATTCCAATCTCCGTTTTGCTCCTGAAATAAGGCAAATTCCTTGCCAGGCTCACGAAGCAGGGCACAGATGGAATCGTTGAAGTAATTTTTATGGCGCAGATCCTCGTATTGTTTAATGATGGAAACCAGGCGGCGGAAGAGCGGATTTGCTTCCAGATTTTTCTCATCCACTCCGCCCAGCATGGAAAGCCCGGCATTGTTTCCGATCATTTTACAACACAGATATTCAATATCGTCCGGAAAAGTTGGCTCCACCTGCGGAGGATTCCAGGTTTGATTGCCCCACCAGCCCAGATGCAGCGGTAGCAGAAGGCCGCCGTTATCAGCAGGTGCATACTTATTGATCAGGGGAGTGTGTCCCCTCCACAAGCCATGTTCATACTCATTCGATTTGATTTTGGGAGGAAGAAACAGCCGCGATGATTTTATGGCTGCCGTGTGAATATCGATAAACTTTTTGTACCCTCTCACCGGCCGGTCCCAAGCCTGCCAGCGCGACCGGTAATGCCAGAAATGGTGCCACATCGCGCTCATTTCCATCCCAACCGGACTTTTCAATTCTTTGGCAACTTCGAAAACAAATTTGGTTCCGTAGTACCATGAATCATCTGCACCACCCAGAATATCGCTGCCATCAATGGCATCGAAATAGATTCCATCAAAACCATTATCGCTTACAACCTTGGCCGTTCCTGCCGCAATCTCCTTAAAAAGAG
The DNA here is from genome assembly GCA_903919925.1 of uncultured Bacteroidota bacterium. GTDB lineage: Bacteria > Bacteroidota > Bacteroidia > Bacteroidales > UBA12481 > UBA12481. The sequence continues at coordinate 40,418 of CAIXKO010000355.1, forward strand.
GCGTTTCGGGCCCGGGAACAAACCTTCCGAACATCTCACGGAGGTGAAAAACTTTTGCACCTGGTTCAAAAGAAGACACTTTTGTTCCATTTGCGCCTCGTTTGCACCCGATAAACTTAAATGGAGGAGTTTTGGTGGTTCCGCTGAATTCGATGATCTCCGTTCCTAACCTTAAAGATAAACTGTTGCGCACAAAAAAACCGGTAGTGGTTGAAATGTCTGCGGTCGACTCATTTACAACCATAACGCTATCGCCCGCTTTAAGAGGTTCAGCCAAAGTAAAAGTTTTGAAATACCCCAGATCTTCCCTCGGCACCGGAGTTACATATTTCGAATTCTTATCAATAAAAAAAGCATACGTGTGGAATATCGAAGAGATTCCAGCCTCATGCAAACGGGCATTTATTCTTTTGAAAGAGGCCCAGCCATCCGGCCATTTCTCCCGGTTGAGCTCAAAATCCCCAAACTTAAAAAACCCACCACCCCCATGGCTATCTATCTGATTAAACCCCAGGCTTTGGCACATTTTAATCCATTCATCAACCGTTTCTTCAGTCAGTGTTCCAAAATTCATCAGATAGGAACCATAACCCTCCTTATGCATCAATGCCCAGGCTCCACCCTTATCAGAGTGGGGAACATCCTTTGCATTTTCCATTACCTCACGGATAACCGGCAGTATCTTAGCTTGCGGAACGCCAACCAGAAATATTTCAGCACCGGTCATGCCAAACCTGGAATAACAGGTTGCCCATAAATGCGATTGTAATGCTGGAATTTCTCTCACCTGAGTAAATAGATTCATCGACAGAGCACAGGCTGCAAAAGGCTCTGATGGCATTCCCTCCAGTGTTAACGGTATATTCAGAAAAGTAAGCGACTCCGGATCACCGGTAATCTTTGTAACTTTAAAGTTTATTTTGTCGTCGGCTTTAACGATAATAACAACAACGGAAACTTTTGTTTCGCCGAATTCCATTTTCAGCTGTTTACCTTTAAGTGAAACTAAAGTAACATTTTGCGTTTTCCCATCTTTAACAATCGACGCGCACCAGCTAACTACTTGATTATCCAGATAGTCAATTCCTGATGCGTTATCGGTAAAATGCAGATTTTTCCCCTCTCGCCCAATCTCATATCTGAATGCATTATTTTCAATGACTAAACTCTCCTTTGAACCTGACGTACAGTTTATTAAAAGAGTGATTAATAATACAATTACAAATAAAATACCTTTTCTCAGAAAAATATTTCTTTTTTGCATAATTCCCTCCAAAGCTTAATCATTCGAAACTTAATAATTGCAGATTAGATTGCCAATTTTGAATTAAAATTCATTTAATTGATTGAATTTTAGTTATTTGTTTATACTTGAATTATATACAAAATTAAACCTTCCCCCCGGAGCGGTATCTCCATTTACATAAAAATCCATTATGTTTCCGTTCTCCTGCATATTATCGTTCCATTTGAATTCGATATCTACCTCATTATCTGAAAGATTAAGAAGTATTCGCGAAATCTCAATCTCAAGTTTATTCCGATTTACTGCAAAAGCCGATCTTCCAATTTCTTCCCATTCCCAACGCCCGCCAATATTTTTCTCCACAATCACCTTTTTACCTGTTGGACTCAGCCGGTTAATTAGGTAATCGTAACCGTTCCAGCCGGTTGCCTTATTGCGGTCAGTATCAATAAACAGGATCATCCAGTTGCGGTCCGTTGCCGGGGTGAGCGTACCGGCTGTTTCTGCGTAGAAGTAAAGATTTTTAGTGTCACGTGCTACCCTGGCAGCTGTAATATCATTTCGGCCTGTTGCGTTTTTGTAGTATTGATCACTGCTCCCGGGGTGATCGCGGTGCATGGTATTCCCTTGATAATGCCTGAAATCGGGTAATACACCGGCCCATCCATCGGCCTTTCCGATTTTAATGGTTTTAGGCGCCGATACCATATCCGGCACCGCCATTCCCTTGAACTTCCGAACATTATCAATCAGTTGAAGGTAATAAACATCGCCCTTATCGCCCCACCCCTTGTTAGGTTCAATATCGCGGCTGCGGTCCCAGTCAAATTCATCCACAAAAGAAAAGGGATCACCGGTCCACCGATGCACCGGCAACCACTGTCCGGCAACAAATTCATTCCATCCTGTTATAAATACCAGCTCGGGATCAATCTCAAAAGCGCGGTCCCATTGTTCCTGAAAATTCCATCCGTACAAGTAGCCGTCAATTCTGGGATCGAACCCGTTCCTTTGGCTAAAGCTTCGTCCAAAAGATCCCGGCAGGTTAAAGGCACTGCAATGTCCTTTGGTTGCCGGGCATGCATTTTGGGAAACACCCACCGTAACCTGCTCGAATTTGCCGCCGGGATCCTTAATATAACCGTGCTGAGGGTAATTCTCGAGCCAGCCCCACTGGTCGTTTCGTCTGGGCCCGTCAACATAATCGGGTTGCCCAGGCCGGAAGGTAAAATACTGCGCAATCTCCTTGTCTTCAGCTGAATTGGTTAAACTGTCGGGATATCCCATGATGCACGGCTTGCCCTTCCAATTGAACCACAGATTCGGGTACCGATTGGGCTTATAAACATCCTGATATAATTGCCGCAGCGAAACCAGAGCGTTTGGAACCGGAGCAAACGGGAGCATAAAGGCAATTTTTGGTACATTAACTCCGTCCTTTTGTGCCTGATCCCAGGTTTTCATTAAGGCTTCATAAGATTCCTGCCAGGTGAGACTGCCATTGGTACAATCAAAAAAAACAGCGTCAACCCCAGCATCGGCAAGCATTTCAGCATGTTTTCGCAGGACCCATGGATCGGTGGTTTTATAATATCCCAATAGTGGCTGCTCCCAATAAAACGATCCAGGCTTTCTGTCGCCCCATGCAGGATGATTATAATCCTTCATGGCCTCCGGATATTTTCTAACTATGTCAGTGATGTTTTTTACCGGGTAAGTAGGGTCGCTTGCTCCCTGGTGCCAGGTCCAGTAAAACATCGCAATAAACTTGTCTTTTTTCTTTTCGCCTGCCTCCGGATAATCCCTGACCTTTCGCCCCAATGCGTCCGTTGCTGCCCATTGGTCACTTACAACTGATTGGGCAATTGAGCTTTCTGCAAATATTGCCAGTAAAGCAAGTGTGACTGAAGCGGTTAATAAATTCCTTAAAATCATGCGGTTGAGTATTTAGGTTTCTCATACTAATAAATTCAAAACTGAAATTTAGGTTTAAAAATGTTGTCCTCAAAATCCCTTTGCTAACTTTGTGTGAAATGGAAATAATGAAAGCAAT
>CAIXKO010000356.1 GCA_903919925.1 uncultured Bacteroidota bacterium
CTGTCTCTTCTAACATTACGGCCATAAGCTGGTGTTGGAGCCACCGGAGATCCGGGTGCACCTCCATTGGAACCCTGGGTATTAAGAGTTGGAGGTGGGGTTGTAACCACCACTGGTTTAATAAAGGCAGGGGGCGCAGCGGGCACCACCGGTGTCACTGGAGGGACTGGCTTATTATCGGCCTCATCTTCTTCTTTTACAGGCTTATTTTCCGGTCTTGTGGAAAATAAAGGACCTGGATCTTTCTTTTCTATCGTGATTCTTTTGCGTGGACCTTTTTGAACCTCAACGGGTTCTGTTGGTTCTACCTCTTCTTTTGCTGCAACTTTTGGCGCCGCTTTTTTAGATTTAGTTTCAGATGCCTGAATAGCTTGCTGATCAAGGATCTGATAAATCAAATCTTGCTTCTTAAAAGACTCAACCCTCTTAATACCCAGTTCTTTGGCAATATCTCTAAGTTCTGTCAACAACTTATTGTTGAGTTCGAGAATATCATACATAAATTATCCTTTAGTAATTAACCTTAACAAAAATTGGTTCGGGGAAATTTTCAAGATTCTTCAAACGAATTATCCGACTAACTCCGTCGGTTACCTGTTAATGGAATAATGTAACCGATGCAAAATTATATATTTTTTGCAAGAATAAAAAAACATTCTGTTTTTCCTATCCAAATGTAACATTTATAAACCATTACCGTAAAGATTAACTAAGAAACACTAAGTTACAGGCACCATGCGACAATTAAAAATCACCAGGCAGGTAACCAACCGGGAACTTCCCTCGTTGGACAAGTACCTACAGGAGATTGGCCGCAGAAACCTCATCAATCCACTTGAAGAGGTTGAATTGGCTCGCCGGATCCGTGAAGGAGATAAAAAAGCTGTTGAGAAACTGGTTCTGGCGAACTTGCGGTTTGTAGTCTCCGTTAGCAAACAATATCAAAATCAGGGATTAACATTACCTGACTTGATCAATGAAGGCAATATTGGTTTGATCAAAGCGGCTGAGCGTTTTGATGAAACCAAGGGTTTCAAGTTCATCTCATATGCTGTTTGGTGGATAAGACAATCCATTTTACAGGCAATTGCTGAGCAATCCCGGCTGGTGAGGCTCCCATTGAACAAAATCGGGTTAATGAATAAGCTTAACCGTACTATTTCACGTATGGAGCAGAAACTCGGGCGCACCCCTTCTGAGGATGAAATTGCTGAAGCGGTTAACATCGATTTGGAGGATATTCAGCGATATCTTAATAATAATGGAAGGCACTTATCGATGGATGCCCCGCTTGCACCTGGGGAAGATAACAATTTGTATGATGTAATGCTGAACGCCGATGCTTCAAATCCAGAGGATCATCTTATGAATGACTCTCTTAATATGGAAATCGAGCGTGCACTTAAGCACATTGGTGAACGCGAAGCCGAAATCATTCGCATGTTTTATGGTTTGCATGGGTCACCTCCACGGTCGCTCGATGAAATCGGTGAACGGTTTAGCCTGACCCGCGAAAGAGTGCGCCAGATAAAGGAAAAGTCAATTCTCAAGCTTAAAAATACCACCCGCAACCGATTGCTGAGAAATTATCTCGGATAACAGAATCCTTCTCAACTGGAGATACTTACAATCGAATTCATTTGGTTTTGGTTGGTGAGTCACTATTTGTTTACCCAAAATTGTAAATTTGTAGGGCAGGTTGATCAGACGCAAGTATGCGTCTCTACATGATGTTTTATTATATTTCGGGTTAAAAATATCGGTTAAAAAAATTTTCAAATGCCTCATCTCATAGCCGCTTCGCTTCTTGCCGCCGATTTTGGAAATCTCCAGCGGGATATACAAATGATCAATCTCAGCAAAGCCGATTGGTTTCATATTGACGTTATGGATGGAAGTTTTGTTCCAAATTTTTCGATAGGAACACCCGTCATCGAAGCCATCAGGAAACATGCCACTAAACCGCTAGATGTGCATCTCATGATCCGGGAACCGGAAAAATACATAGCCCACTTTGTTCAATTGGGCGCCAATATTCTAACCTTTCATTATGAAGCTTCCAACCACGTAAACCGTCTGATACAGGTTATCAAGCAAAGTGGTATTAAAGCCGGAATCAGCTTAAATCCACACACCCCGGTTTCTTTGCTCGAAAACACCCTTCAGGATGTGGATGTTGTTCTCATCATGACGGTAAATCCAGGGTTCGGAGGTCAGAAGTTTATCCAATCAAGTTTTGATAAAATCCGCAAACTGAACCAGATGCGAAAAGCTATGGGTGCTGGTTTTCTAATTGAAGTTGATGGTGGTGTTGATGAGCAGAACGCACCGCTGCTGATTGATGCCGGAGTTGACATACTGGTTGCAGGAAACACGATATTTTCCTCTGTCCACCCTGAGAAAACCGTTCTGAGCTTAAAAAACTGCCGCAATCGCGCGGAATAACCTGGAACTGGAAATAGATTTCATATTCCCAACAAGAAATCACCTATCCCCCTTTGAGAAAGGAATCGAGGTAAAGAAAGTGATCATTGAGATGGCCATCGCAGGTAATAGTTGCCCGATCAACCACATGACCAGAGTCATCACCAAGGATGCACGGAAAAACTTTCTCAGCCAGGACTTTGGAGAATTCTTCAGATGCATCGCGCGGCAATTCACCTGGCAGATTATCGATGGACATTACCGTAACATTATCAGGAAGGGAGAAGGGCGGCAACTCGCACCAATTGGTCCGGTCCCAATCGTAAAAAGGATCGGCAATGGTTGTAGCCCTGATGGTTGAGGGCACAGAGCCATTAATATCGCAACTGATATC
>CAIXKO010000357.1 GCA_903919925.1 uncultured Bacteroidota bacterium
CCATCCAGCTCAAAAGCTTTTCGTGCCCGATCCAGTTTTAACCGATTTCCGGCAAATTCTTCCAAAGCAATGGTATGGGTTTCATTTTCCAGCGCAATTCCATCGAGCTCCTTTTTTAAAGTTTCTATTCTTTCGAGCCAGGATATAGCGCTGCTGATGCCTGCTTTTTTGATATTCTTTTCCGATTCCGCTTCAGTTAAAGTGGTCAGGTTCTGGTTTGACAAATCCTCCTCCTCCGGATTCAGTAAAGCGATACCGCCGGTTTCAGCTTGCAGAAGTTCGAGCTTTCCTTTTTCAGACCTTTGCCGGTTAAAAGAGGCGATGGAAATGTCGCTATAAATTTCGGTACCGGTTATTTGCTCCAGAATGGGGGCACGCTCATTGGGATCGGCCACCAAAAAAGCGGCAAAGCCTCCCTGGGCCAGCAACATCGATTGGGTAAACCGCCCAAAATTCATCCCGGTGCGCTCTTCAATGGCATCGGCAGTGCGGCTTCTTTTCGATTCCACAATCTCACCGCTTTCAGCCAAAGCGATCTCATGATTGGGATCTGCAAGATTTCCATTGACCTTTTTGCGTGCACGGTGCTGGCTCCAGGTGCATCGGAACCTGCCTTTTTGAGTCTCGAAAACTACCTCGGAAAAGCACTCCCCGGTTTGCCGTGACATAATTTCGTTGCCGGTTTTGGTAATCGGTCCCAACCGGGGGGTACGAGCATACAGCGCCAGACAAATAGCATCAAGGATAGTGGACTTGCCTGCTCCCGTGGGACCCGATATGGCAAATATCCCGTCTGAAAGATAACGCGGATCAGTAAAATCAATCTCCCACTCGCCTACCAGCGAATTGAGATTCTTGAATCTGAGTTTCAGTATCTTCATATTAAACTCCTTACCCGGCGTTAATATCGTTTTCCTGCATCAGTAGAATGGTTTCCGAATAAGCAGCCAATAAATCCGGCCGGTCACATTCCTCAACTCCATGAGCATCCAAACAACGTGTAAATACATCGTTAACATCTAAATTGTCAAGGGTTTCATTTTCATCAATCCGGCTAAGCACCCGCTCCGCCATACGCTTGTTTTTGATTCCCCTCGATTCCATGCCGGTGCCGGCAATGCTTTCATCCACCAGACTGTTTAATCCGGTAAAGGTTTCCGGCCCGCTGTAGCTGATTTCCAGCCAGGCCTTGCTACCCTGAGATTTCAACTCAGCAATCCGACCCAGAATCTCATCGGCATCGCCGGAAATCCTTACCAGATCCTGAAAACAGGGAATCGGGTGCTCAGTGATCTCCGGAATCCGGTTGGTAAAATCAACAAGAAAGACCTTTTTTACCTGACCGGCCTCTCCAAAGCCCATCGGAATAGGTGATCCGGAATACCTGATACGATTGGATTTACCAATTTGCTGCGAAATATGTAAATGGCCAAGTGCTACATAATCAAAGCAATCCGGAAAGATATTCTCTCCAACATGAGCCAACGACCCCACATACAATTCTCTCACTCCATCGCCATCGGTAGTTTTACCGCCTGATGTAAACAGATGCCCCATGCCGATAACCGGGATATCTCCCACCTTTTTCTGCTTTTCGAGAGCAATTTTGCCAATCTCCTGATAATGCGCGGTTATCCCCTCCACCAGCTTTCGATTTTTATCGTCCATGCTTTCACCGGCCTCAACAGTACGGATATCCCTATCGCGCAGGTAGGGTACCGCACAAACAATGGCCTCGGCCACCAATGATTCATCGCACAATACAATCACCTCATCATCCGGATTTTCCGTAACCGATCCCACCACATGAACATTCAATGCCCTCAACAGATCTTTTGGAGCATCCAGGAATGTGGGTGAATCGTGATTGCCGCCAATGATCACCACATGGCGGCAACAAGAATTCATCACCTTATTAAGAAACTGATAATAAAGCTCCTGCGCACGATTACCCGGCACCGTGGTATCGAATATATCTCCGGCTATCAACAGGATATCGATCCGGTGATCTTGAATAAAGCCTGCCAGCCAATCCAGAAACGACCCAAACTCATCGTACCGTTTCCGATCATACAACGACCGGCCGAGATGCCAATCGGAAGTGTGCAGAATTCTCATTTATCGGTTTTCTTTTATAACATTTCATTATTGGCACACGAATAGGTGATTTAGTCGAGACACGCAATTATGCGTTTCTTATATAACCAGCCTTTAAGTACCCACCCCAACCCCTCCCTGAAAAAGGGAGGGGCTCCTCTCCGAGGGAGAATCAGAGCTCATTCGGGGCCGGGTCAAAATTCAGATTTTTAATTTCACCTCCAAAACGGGGTTTGAGGTTCTCGGATCGATAAATTCCGCAAAGTTTTGGGCATCGATGGCGATCGGCCCTCCTTTTTTCAGATTTTATCGCCTAAAGCCGATTTTTTGAGTCGATTTTTCCTTTTTAGTTCATAATTAGCTCTTTCTGATGAAGTTTTCG
>CAIXKO010000358.1 GCA_903919925.1 uncultured Bacteroidota bacterium
ATGGAATTGATTCGAACGGGCATTAAGTTTGTTGAAGAGGACCGGTACTTTACCATTTGGGCACCCCGGCAAACGGGCAAAAGCACTTATTTCAGGCAGCCCGCGAAAAAATTAGAAAAAAGCGGATACCAGATTGCGCATATTAATTTCGAAAACTACTGGCATGAGCCAGTTCATTCGTTTCTTGGCAGGTTAGTAAGAAATTTAAAAGAATTCTGGGGAATAGATTTTTCAAATAAAACAAAATGAATATTCGTGATCGTATACCAATGCTGCCAATCGGTAGAAATACAAGGAATATCGAAGTGGTACCCACCCCTTCCCCTCCCTAAAATAGGGAGGGGTGGAGCTCTTGCCAGGCTATTGTATTTGATTGATCTTGATGCTCTTGCCGGATTTGTTATCTGATTTTCTATGGGGTGTTGAGAGCAGCGAAGATCTTTTCCAAAACAGCAGGTATGCTGAAGAGCTCTTCATTTCGGATCCGCAGAACTCTTAGTCCTAAACTTTTGATGATCTGATCCCGGTTATAGTCACATAATAAAAACACTCCTGGCCGGCTACATGGTAAACGATCAGGTGCTGCCGAAGAAACCTGAATCCGAACCGTTTCTTGCCTTTAAGGTTTTGCCAAAGTGCCTTTTCAGAAAGTGTTATAAACAACATAATCACCATATTATCAACCAATTTGGCAAGTGCTCCACCCCTCCATATTTTAGGGAGGGGAAGGGGTGGGTACAACTTCGATATTTCTTGTATTTCTTGCGAATTGCAGCATTGGTACACGAATACGGATAATCATTAAACTATAATCAGAAGGAATTGGTTCACATTTTAATAGTATTCTTCTATTGTGTCTTCAATATATTTGTGAGCACATGAAAATAGGTGTAATAATTCTGGTTCATATTGCCTGTCACCTTGCTGGCTCTTTTGATGCCAATCGAAATCGGAAATATCAATATCATCAATTGCTTTAGATATTTCTTTTAATAGCACTTGTTTAGATGATGCCCCGGATCCTTTTCGGAGGTTTATTATCACTTTGTAAATAATTACCTGAACAATAAGTGTCCCCCATAGCACAGGAAGCCGCTGTGGATGAAACGCCATTAACATTTCTTCAAAAAACTGTAAATCGCTGTTTTTACCTGTCTTAAATATATTCTGGAACTTGGCTAAGCTTAGTACTTTCCAGCTGTCTACCGCTTCGGAATCTACTTCAATAATAAGATCTGCAATATTTTCAGTTATTCCTATCGGGATGTCCTGTCTGGTATGATTAGCCCCTTCAAAAGGTGTGTATGGCACCCCCATTTTTTGTGCTATTACAAAAGCATCAGAGAAACTGGCAAATAGAATCTTGCCTAAGATATAGGAGGAGTATATATTTTTATCGACCCGAAGATCAACAAATGTTAGTCTCCGGCGGAGTAATATATAATAAGACAGAGGAGCCATCAAATAGTATATGGTTGACTGCAAATAATAACTATCGTATTTCAGCCAGCTTTTTTCATCAAATCGCCCTTCGGCGGCACGATTAGCAAGACCCTTAATACGATAGTATGCCCATTCTGCAGTTTCGGAAAAACGGAAAAAGACAGGCTCATATTCTTCATAAAGTTTTTTACGGGCTTCGTATTCATAATCCCTCCGTGCATTTCGCTCAGAATTATTATCCTGCAATTCGCTTCGGAGCTTTTCCATTTCAAGCTCTTGTTTTTTCTTTTGCCGATCAGTCACAAAATAGGCATACAATGCACTTCCAATAGCGATAACTGTTGCGGTAATTCCGGATATTAGTTCAACAAAGATGTCGTTGCTCATATTAAATTTTATTATTGCTAAGATATTAATTTAGCAGAACCTAATTGCATCTCTTTTTCTCCTGTTTGGTAAAAATGACCAAAGGGCTTTTGTAACCGATTTAACTATTTCCCGTAAACTAAATTCTTGAATTTTTCGTGTATCTGATATTTATTGGTGGGATACATCTGGAGGAGGAGCACGGCAACAAATTCCCCTTTAACATCGGCCCATCCATAGGTGTCCCAAAATCCGCCGAATCCGAATGAACCCAAGGTCATAGGACCTTCAGCTGCACCTTTTTTATTGGTTACCCAGGCGGCAAATCCCTGGGTGCTGCCGCCATCGTCCAGACTGGTTTGTTTGGAGAGCATCATTTTCACAAAACGCTCGCCAAGGATTCTTGTATTATTGTAAACGCCCTTATTCATAACCATTTGAATAAACTTTCCATAATCTTCGGAGGTGGAACATAAATCAGCTCCGCCTGAAAAGTATTGCCGGGTTTTGATACAGGGATAAACCGCGTCCGGATAGGAGGTAAGCTGAAGCCCATTGCCACTATCGGCAGGCTGATAAGCAGCAACCAAACGGGATTGTTCTTTTTCTGGAATTATGAAATAACTATCGTTCATCCCTAAAGGATCGAGGATGAATTGTTTGATGTATTGATCGAACCTCAGGCCGGAAACGATTTCAACGATGACGCCAAGCACATCATAGCTAAGGCTGTAGGTATATTTCACTCCAGGGTTATTAAGCAAAGGAATTTTGGCCAGGCTCCGGATATTTTCCAGCGAGGTACGGTCATCATCTTCAAATCCCTCGCTGATATTATTCTTTGTAATCAGCTTATTATATCGTTCATCTTGAAATCCATAGCCAATACCTGAGGTATGTGTCAAGAGCTGCCTGATCGTAATTTCACCGGAGGCAGGTTTAGCGGTGAAACCTGAATCGGGCAGAATATCAACCAGCACGCGGGGATTCCTGAATTCCGGAATATACTTACTTACGGGATCATCGGGTAAAAGTAATCCG
>CAIXKO010000359.1 GCA_903919925.1 uncultured Bacteroidota bacterium
ATTCAACACCGCTCAAATATCCAATTTCGATTGTAATTTCCTGAATTACAGAGGAATTGTTCTTTTCCGCTTCTCTTGTTGCCAGATTGATAACCTCGATAGCCAAAGAAAATTCATGCATAAATATCAATTTTAACAGATTCGGGGAAGCTGATCGCCTGCAAGTGAATCGATAATACGGCGTCCTCCGGTTTCATTTCTCAAAACCACCTTGCCAGGATGATCGGATATCACCTTGCCAATAATGGCGCTATTCTGTCCCAATTTGTTGTTCTTAAGTACTTTCAGAATTTCTAAACCTTGCTCCTCATCCGCCACAATCAGCACTTTACCCTCGTTGGCAACATGTAATGGATCGAAACCCAGGACTTCGCAAATAGCTTTCACTCCGCGATTTACCGGTAGCGAGGATTCCTCAATCTCAATACCAAATCCGCATTTCGCTGCCAGTTCATTCAGCACCGTCGCCACTCCGCCACGGGTTGGATCGCGCATAAATTTCACCGATGACTGGTCGAGAACTTCACGGATCAGGTGATTCAAACTAGCGCAATCGGATTCAATCATAGTTTTAAAGTTGAACGACTCGCGGGCATTCATAATTGCCATGCCATGATCGCCAATCGTACCATTAATGATAATGACGTCGCCAGGCTTGATATTCATTGCCTTGCTCACATTCCGATCTTCCAGACTTACACTCCCGATACCAGCAGTATTGATAAATACCTTATCGCATTTGCCTTTATTAACAACCTTGGTATCACCGGTTACAATAAGCACTCCTGCATTTCTTGCCTCTGCTGCCAATGAGGCTACAATGATCTCCAGATCGTTAATCAGGAACCCCTCTTCTATAATAAAGGAAACGCTGATATACAGTGGTTTGGCACCGGAAACAGCCAGATCATTTACCGTGCCGCAAACTGCAAGTTTACCAATGTTTCCGCCCGGGAAAAATATCGGATCAATAACAAAAGAATCGGTGGTAAAAGCGAGATCCGCAGTTCCAACCTTTAGAATTGCCGAATCCGTTTGTTCGCTTAAAATATTGTTGCCGAAGTGTTTAAGAAATGTTTTTTCGATCAGCTCGTGCATCATCCGGCCACCACTTCCGTGGCTGAGCATTATTTTGTTTTCATTTGCCATCAGGAACGATATTTAAAATAGGTTGCGCAAGTACCTTCGCCCGAAACCATGCAGGCACCTACCGGATCGGAAGGGGTGCATTTTTTAGCAAACAACCCGCAATCCAAAGGTGTTTTCAATCCCCTTAAAATGGATCCGCAAATACAACCTTTTGGTTCCGTGGATGGCGGAACTTCAATGGAGAATTGCTTTTCAGCATCGTATAATGAAAACTTTTCCCTGATTTTTAACCCACTTTCCGGAATCATTCCCAAACCCCTCCAAAGATCATCACCAGGTTCAAAAACCTCATTCATAATCTGTTGAGCTAGTTTGTTCCCGTCGTTTTGGACAACTCGATTGTATTGAACTTCTACTTTTTGACAACCGTTTTCAATCTGGTCAGCAAGCATCAGAATCGCCATCATCATATCGGCTGGTTCAAAACCAGATACCACAACGCCCAGACGATATACTGAGGCGAGATCGCTGTAAATGGCCGTTCCGGTAATTGCGGTAACGTGCCCAGGCGCTATAAATCCATCTATTTTAATGCCTTCATCCACAAGTGCTTTCATAACCGGGGGCATAACTTTGTGGGCGCTAAGCACAAAGAAGTTGGTAATTCCGGTTTTTTCTGCCTCCAAAATCGCGGCCGCAGTTGCCGGAGCGGTAGTCTCAAAACCAATTCCAAGGAAAATGACTTTTTTACCGGCATTCTTTTTTGCGATTTCCAAAGCATCTAAAACGGAATAAATGATCCGTATATCGCTCCCGTTGGCCCGCTCTTTTTCCAATGAAGTAGTGGAACCTGGCACGCGAATCAAATCGCCATACGTGGTTATAATGATATTTGGCAACTTGCTGAATGCCATAGCCATATCAATAAAATGCTGACTGGAAACGCACACAGGGCAACCCGGGCCTGAGATTAACCGGATTGTGGAGGGAAGCAAGGAGGTTAAGCCAAAGCGATGAATGGCCATGGTATGCCCTCCACACACCTCCATCAGAACGATATCTTTTTTGGATACTGATTTCAGCTTCTCTGACACTGAAAGAATCAGATCCTTCTTCCTATACTCGTCAATATACTTCATAATCAGTTTTCAACAGGGCGGTTCTTTTCCATTTCGAGTAAGAGTTGCAAGGTTTCTGCTGCTTCATCAGGGTCCACCTTTTCGATGGCAAAACCTGCATGAAGCATAATAAAATCGCCTGCTTTTACATCATCCAGCAACATCAGACTCGCTGTATATTCCACATCTTCAATGGATACCATGGCACTTTGCCCATTTACACGGATCACTTTTGCAGGTATGGCTAAACACATTTTAACTCCCTTCTTTTAGCGGCAACAGCTAATTGCCCGAGTGCGATTCCGCCATCATTGGTGGGCACTGATGCCTGTGAAAATACTTCAAAATTGTTCTTCTCCAATAGATTTGTGGCTCCCTCCAACAGGTATTTGTTTTGGAACACACCTCCGGATAGAACAGCTTTGTTAATTCCCGTATTCATCCGGATGGTGTTTGCACAACTAAAGATAACAGAAATAATGGTGTTATGGAATTTGGTTGCGATTGTATCCGGTTGAATACCGTTTGTGATATCCTCCACAATACCCAGAATTGTAGATTGGAATTGTATGGTGTTATCGATTGTAAAGCTATATTGATCAATAGATTCAGGTTTAACCAGGGATTCCAGACGCATGGGGCCCTCAGCCTGGAAAGTGGCCTCATGAACCAGGCCGAGCAGGGCAGCAACTGCATCAAATAGACGGCCGGCACCGGAAGTGAGCGGGCAATTGATGTTTTTAGCCATCATTTGTATGATCAATGAAGCTTTATCGGTATCCATTTGCTTTATAAAAGGGATTTCCAGATTAAGAAGGTCGGCTCCAAAAACCTGGTACAAGCTGGCAATGGCCATTCTCCACGGTTGCTCGGCTGCAAGGTCCCCTCCAGGCATCGGGAGGTATTCAAAGTGGGAAACCCTTTCAAACTCATTCAAATCGCACACCATGAATTCACTACCCCAGGTATTACCGTCGGTGCCATAACCGGTTCCGTCCAGGGCAATTCCAATTACTCTTTCATCGAGCCGGTGTTCCACCATGCAAGAAGCAATATGGGCATGATGATGTTGAACGCTGACAATCGGAAGGTTACTATAGCTCAAACCTGTTTTAGTGGAAATATAATCAGGATGCATATCGATGGCTATCATAGCCGGTTTGATCCGGAAAAGTTTAATAAACTGCTCAATCGTATTTTCATAAAACTGAGTTGTTTCAATTCCTTGAAGGTCACCAATGTGCTGGCTGAGAAACGCTTTATGGCCTTTGCCAACACAAAAGCAGTTGGTTAACTCAGCTCCGAAAGCCACTATCCCTTCCATATTTAGTGCCGTTCGCACAGGGGTGGGAACGTAGCCACGCGAGCGACGAAAAACCCGTTCCTTGCCTGCCATAATCTTTACAACCGAATCGTCTGTGCGATTGTATATCTCTCTGTTATGAAGTACCATTGCATCAACATGCGGGGAAAACATTTTGATAGCCTGCTGGTTGTCAATGAGTATCGGCTCATTACTGAAGTTGCCGCTTGTTAAAACAATGGCAGCCGTTTTTAGCTGACGGAACAAAAGAAAGTGCACAGGCATATAGGGTAACATCACTCCCAAAAGATCCAACCCGGCATTCAACCCGCTGGTAAGGGTTGGGGGGGTAAGATGAATTTTCTTTTTGAGCAAAACTATTGGCCTTCGCCAGGAAGTCAGCGACTGCTCTTCCAAAGGATCTATATCGGCATAAAGCTTCAGGTTATCGATGTCGCTGAACATCACAGCGAAAGGTTTTCCCTCCCGGTTTTTCAATTCACGCAATCTGGAAACCGCTCCTTCATTAAAGGCATCGCAAGCCAGGTGCATTCCGCCGAGACCTTTTATTAAAACAATTCCTCCGTTATCAATCAAAGTGGAAATATGAATAAGGATGTCGCCAATGTTTGTGCTTACGCTGATATTTTCTGCAACCAATTCATAATGAGGTCCGCACTTGATGCAGGCAGTGGGCTGGGCATGAAACCGGCGATCCGAAATGGTTTCATATTCCGCTAAACAATCGGGGCAAAGGGCAAAAGAGTTCATGGTGGTTTTGGCCCGGTCGTAAGGTAGATCCTGGATAATAGTGAACCGGGGACCGCAATTGGTGCAATTCACAAAGGCATAATCGTGCCGGGTACCGGGCTGGTTCATATCTTCCAGACAATCATGGCAAACCGCGATATCAGGACTGATTTCTGTGATTTGGTCAGATATATCATTGCTCCCTAGAATACGGAATCCGGAAAATTCTGAACGATCGATTTCCTTCACCGACAGGTCCTCAATCATTGCTGCCGGGGGCAGCCCGCTTTTTAAATTATTTATAAATTGATTGATATTCAGTGATTTTCCGGTGATTTGTATCCTAACATTTTCGTTAGTATTTTGTACCCATCCGGAGAGACCAAACTGAGTGGCAATCCTGAATACGAAGGGGCGGAACCCGACGCCCTGTACCAAGCCGGTAACCAAAATTTCCACGGATTTTTCGATCAGGATGTCCATCATATTTATTTATGTAAAACTATGTATATTTCTTTTGTTTCTGGATAAAACTTTGCTAGATTGCCTCCACATAGTCATTGCTTAAACATAAAAGTATGATGCAGCTGTTACAAACGATAATTACTATTACAACAACCCGGCCCTCAGAGGGTTGAGTAGGATTGCTATTTATAAAGGGCGCCTTTCTCAACTTTGGGAAAGGCGCTTTTCTTTTATTGGTGTTTTGAAAGTGGAATAAATGCTGAATAATTATGCGAATATTAAAATTTGGAGGTTCATCGGTTGCCGATCCCGATCAAATAAAAGTGGTGCTTGCCATCGTTAAACAATATTACCTTGAACATACCAGCCTGTCAATCGTAGTATCGGCACAAAGCGGAGTAACTGATCAGCTGGTAAAGCTCTGTGGATTAATCGTTTCGAAGGATAATCAATATGATGATATTGTTCAGGAGATTGAGCAACGGCATCTTTCCACCTTAAAACAATTATTGCCCGTTGTTCAGCAACCTGCTGCCATGGCCGAAGTAATGGCCATGTGCAATGAGCTGGCTGATATCGCAAAAGGGGCATCGTTGGTGGGCGAAGTTACTCCTCGTACCCATGATCTGATATTGAGTTTTGGGGAGCGGTTATCAGCTTATGTAATATCAGAAGCATTGAAACCGGCAATCCCGGATACCCGGTTCGTTGATGCCAGGCAATTGATCAGAACCGATGGTGCATTTGGGCGTGCCAAGGTTGATTTCGAAATCACCAATAATCTGATCACGGAATACTTTGATTCTCACCGTGGAATGAACGTGGTTACCGGTTTTATTGCCAGCTCTGCACAGGGGCAAACCACTACTTTAGGCAGAAGTGGCTCCGACTATTCCGCTGCAATTTTAGGCGCTGCCTTACAAGCTGATGCTATTGAAATATGGACGGATGTGGACGGGGTGATGACAGCCGATCCCCGATATGTAATTGAAGCGCAGAGCATTGAGCAATTATCATACAATGAGGCCATGGAACTTTCGCACTTTGGGGCTAAAGTGATATTCCCGGCAACTATGCAACCTGCAATGGCCAAACAGATTCCTCTTCTGGTTAAAAACACATTCAATCCTCAGCATAAAGGAACCTTGATCTGTAAGGAATCGGGTAAGGACACTGGCTTTATAAAAGGAGTTGCATCGCTTAAAAATATCTGCCTGATAAATGTTGAAGGCAGCGGAATGGTAGGTGTTGCCGGGGTTTCAGCACGAATGTTTACCACGCTTTCACAACAGCAAATCAGTGTTATTTTAATCAGTCAGGCTTCATCTGAGCATTCTATATGCATTGGTATTATGCAGGAAGATGCTGAAAAGGCTTGCCAATTACTGCGGCAAACATTTGCAGATGAACTGCTTAATGGATTAATCTCTTGTATATTTTATGAACCGGGATTAGCAATTGTGGCGGTGGTAGGTGAAAATATGCGACAAACACCCGGTGTTTCAGCACGCGTATTTGGACCTTTGGGACGGAACGGGATTAATGTAAAAGCTATTTCACAAGGAAGCTCCGAATTAAATATTTCGATCGTTATTCAGGAAAGTGATTTAAAAAAGGCACTACGAATTTTGCATCAATCATTATTTAGTTACGATTTGCTTCAATTGCACTTATATATAGCAGGCACTGGTGCAATAGGTGGAAAACTGCTGGAAATGATTGAAAGGCAGCGTGAATATTTAATCGGGCAAAAAATTTCTCTTAAGATATGCGGTTTGATTAACAGCCGTAAAATGATTGTCGGAGAGAACAATATTGCTATTAATAATTGGGTTCAGTTATTAAACGACAGCCCTGAAAAATCGCAACTGGAGTATTTTACGGACCAATCGGTTCGACAAAATCTGGAGAATAGCATTTTTATTGATGTAACGGCCTCAGACGAACCAGTTAAGCATTATAATAAATTGTTATCCAGTAATATAGCTATTGTGGCAGCAAATAAGCGGGCCAATACGCAAAGTATGGCCCAGTATTTATTGCTTCAGAATTCTGCTAAAAGGAGAAATACTCCATTTTTGTATGAAACCAATGTAGGTGCAGGTTTGCCGGTGATAAATGTGCTGCGGAGCCTGGTTTCCAGCGGTGATCATGTAATCAGGATTGAAGCGGTGTTATCCGGAACAATGAACTATTTATTATCGGAATATAACGGCGATCGGCCTTTTAGTGAGTTAGTTAAGTTTGCTAAAGATAAAAACTATACGGAACCTGATCCAAGGGATGATTTAAGCGGTATGGATGTTGCTCGTAAGTGCTTGATATTAGGACGCGAGTGTGGTTGGAACATTGAATTGGAAGAGGTTAATGTGGAGCCGCTAATGTCGGCCGAATCAGCAAAGGCATCGGATGTAGCCTCATTCTTTAATGAATTGAAGAACGAAAATCAACATTTTCATGATCGGTATGAACAGGCAAAAGCCAAAGGAAAGCGCCTGAGGTATGTTGCGGTTATTGAGAATGGTAAGGCGGAAGTTGCGGTTGTTGAAGTTGATGATACCCATCCTTTTTATCATTTAAAGGGTACAGAAAACTGTATTAGTCTCACCACCAATTATTACCAGCTTTATCCAATGGTGATAAAAGGGCCCGGAGCTGGAGCAAATGTTACTTCAGCAGGCGTACTTGCCGATATTGTGCGGATAGCCGAGGGGTTAAAGCGTTAAACGATTTAAAACTGGAGTTTTATGACAACATATAAGCAGGTAACCGCTTTTGCTCCGGCAACGGTAGCCAATGTGAGTTGTGGTTTTGATATTATGGGATTTGCCATTACCGGAACGGGCGATAAGGTAACTGTTACTTTATCAGACTCTCCCGATCCCGTTGTTTACTTGAGTGGACCGTACGGTCATTTAATCCCGTCGGACCGTGATAAAAATACTGCAGGTGTGGCGGTAAATGCCTATCTCAAGGAAACTGGCAATAATCACCTCCGGGTGGGACTTTCATTAGAGAAAAATATGCCACTGGGAAGTGGAATGGGAAGCAGTGCGGCGAGCTCTGCGGCAGCGGTTTTTGCATTAAATTATTTACTCGGTAGTCCGTTGAAAACGATCGATTTAATACCCTTTGCAATGGAAGGCGAACGGGTTGCCTGCGGATCAGCTCATGCCGATAACGTGGCACCAGCTTTACTCGGTGGATTTGTTTTGATACGAAGCTATAGCCCCCTGGATATTATCTCAATCCCTTGTCCCGATGAACTTTACTGTGCTGTAGTGCATCCGCATATTGAACTTAAAACCAACGATGCCCGCAGAGTGCTTAAAAGTGATATATCGATGGCTGATGTGATCAAGCAGAGTGCTAATGCTGCCAGTTTTATGGTGGCAATTGCACGTGCCGATTTTGATTTGCTTGGCCGTTCGATGCATGATTTACTTGCCGAACCCCGTAGAACACAGTTGATTCCCGGTTTTGAAATTGCCAGACAAAATGCACTGAAGGCAGGAGCGGTTGGTTGTGGAATTTCAGGCTCCGGTCCTTCCATCTTTGCTCTGTGCAAAGGAAAAACCGTTGCTATGGCAGTGGCGGAGGGTATTCAACAAGGCTTCTCAGAAGCTCAGCTGGAATCTGATCTTTTTGTATCAGCACTAAATGCTCCCGGAACCATTATCATACAAGCTAATTAATATTAATACCTCTGCCAGATGGAATACTATAATATTAATAACCCCTCAGAAAAAGTCTCACTAAAAAGTGCTGTATTGCAAAGCATATCAAGCGAATTGGGCCTGTATATGCCAGAATATATTCCGAAATTGCCGGATGCTTTTTTTAATAAGCTATCTGACTATAGTTTGCAGGATATTGCTTTTGAAGTATCAAAAGTTATGTTGGGCGATGATGTCCCGGACAATGAATTAATAAATATCGTTGGGCAATCGCTCGCTTTTCCAATTCCTCTCAGGAGATTAAATGAAAATCTATTTGTTCTGGAGTTGTTTCATGGGCCAACATTAGCGTTTAAAGATATTGGTGCCCGGTTTATGGCTGGACTTTTTAACTATTTTTTGAAAAATGAAAGTCGGAAAGTAACTATTTTGGTTGCTACATCGGGTGATACCGGTAGTGCGGTTGCCAATGCATTTTATAACCGTGATGGAGTTAACGTGGTAATCCTCTATCCATCTGGAAAAGTTAGTGAATTGCAGGAAAAGCAATTAACTACTATGGGTGGAAATATTACCGCATTGGAGGTGGAAGGTAGTTTTGATGATTGCCAGCGAATAGTAAAGCAAGCATTTGCAGATAAAGAATTAAATTCCAGAATCAATTTAACTTCAGCTAATTCAATCAATTTCGCCAGACTCTTCCCACAATCATTCTATTATTTTCATGCATTCGCCCAATTGGGCAAAATTGATAAGCCGGTTGTAATCAGCATTCCAAGCGGTAATTTTGGCAATATTACCGCAGCATTAATTGCAAAAAAAATGGGTTTGCCAGTTCATCAATTTATCGCATCAACCAACATTAATCATATTGTTCCCGATTATTTGATGAGCGGTAAATTCGAGCCACATCCATCTCACCAAACCATTTCCAATGCCATGGATGTGGGTAACCCCAGCAATTTCCCGCGGATGCTGGACCTATACGGTAATAATCATTCCGCTTTAACTGATGATATAAAAGGATTTTGGTTTACTGATGATCAAACGCGATCAGCCATGTCCGAAGTTTATAACACGTTAGATTACCAGGCCGATCCTCATGGAGCCATCGCTTATGCAGGATTAAAGAAATATGGACTTTCACCGGATCATATCAGCATTTTTGCCGAAACCGCGCACCCGGCGAAATTCCCTTTTGAAGTGGAAAAAGCTACCGGCAAAATGGTTCAGATTCCGGCCGCACTGAAAAACTTGTTAATTTTAGAGAAGAAGGCAACTAAGGTGCCTGCTGAATACGGGAAATTCCGGGAGCTGATTGGGTAGACTCCATATTAGCCAGCCATCGGTATTCCTATGACGAATTATTATATATTTACACAGTATATTATTGGTGCCCGCGCGATTAATTGTTGGGATTTATTAGATGGTATAATGTTATCGATTAGTGAAATCAGAGCTTTAATGCAGGATCTGGAATCGGACCGGGTGGAAAGAACCGTTTCATTTAAGGAGGATAAGCTGGGTCCGGCTACTTGCGCCTTTTCCAATGATTTCCCCAATCATAAAAAGCCAGGGTATATTTTGCTGGGTGTAAAGGATGATGGAACTGTAAGCGGAATGAGCATTGGTGATGAAGAATTGCAAAAAATCGGAAACGTAAAATCGAACGGTAATGTTTTACCGCAGCCATCCTTAACTTTAAGTGCGGTGCATAAAATTGATGGTGGTGATGTTGTTGTTGTCGAAGTTCAACCATCTGATTATCCACCGGTAAGGTACGACGGAAGGTGCTGGATTCGAATTGGACCGCGCCAAAGCAAAGCAACTATTGAGGAAGAACGAATGCTCTCGGAAAGAAGAAGCTCTTTAGCCAAGACCTTCGATACCAGGCCTTGTATCGGCGCAACCCTGATGGACTTGAATGCTGATCTTTTCAAAACCTTTTATTTACCAAAAGCCATTGATGCGGAAACTCTACTACAAAATAACAGGGATATTAAACAACAATTAGCATCGCTGCGTTTTTATGATTTAGTTCACGATTGTCCCACAAACGCGGGTGTTATTCTATTCGCAGAGCGACCAACTGACTTTATTCCAGGTGCTTATATCCAATATGTTAAGGTGCCTTCAACAGAGATAATACCTGGAATCGAATTTGAAAAGGTATTGAAAAAATGCTTATGCCTTGATTTATTAAATATCGACGAATTTATCCAATCTGTGATAATTAAAAAAAGTTTGATCCAGAAGGCAGATAGCATGAGGGAGCAAATAGTATATAATTATCCGCTTTGGTCGATTCGTGAATTGGTATTTAACGCTATCATTCACAGGAATTATGAATCGAACGCGCCTGTTTTGATTTATGAATTTTCCGATAGGATTGAAATAAAAAATCCGGGATACTTATTTGGCCAGGTTACCCGGTCCAATTTCCCTAACGTCAGCGATTACCGGAATATTGAAATTGCCGAGGCCCTCAAAACATTGGGCTACATAAATAAATTTAACTTCGGGATAAATACTGCCACCAAGTATTTGAGAGAAAACAATAATCCGGATCCCCTGTTTGATTTATCGCTGGCAACTGCATTAAAAGTAACTATTTTTATCAGCAATGACTGGCCGGGCCGTTAAGTCTTATAATTAACTTCCCCTTTCGTTCCGTCACCTCCAGATTTCCCCGCAATATTCTTCCCACATTCGCTAAAATACTGATTGAGCTTTCCTCTCTATTCGTTAGATTTACGGCTCTTAAACCAGAATTATGAAAAATACAAACAGGTTGCTTTCACGCAGGGATTTTGTTCAGAAATCAGTTAAGGGGATGATTGGTGTGGCAGTTATGCCAACCATATTAACCTCGTGCTCAAATTGGAAGGGTGCCAATGACCGGGTAGCGGTTGCCCATATCGGTGTTGGCTCGCGAGGAACCGAAGAGCTTAAAAGCTATTTCCTCGCGGTAAAGGACGCCATGAATATCGCTGTAGCCGATACCTTTAAGGATCGCCGTGAAAATGTTGCACTGATGGTTAATAAGTACTATAAAGATAACAATCTGGCCACCCCGGAATGTAAAGCATACCTTAATTTTCAGGAAATCCTGGAGCGTAAGGATATTGATGCCGTGCACATTACCACTCCTGATCATTGGCATGTGCCAGCCGCCATTATGGCTGCACGCGCGGGTAAACATATTATGCTGGCAAAACCACTAGGACTCAGTTATCCTGATTTTGCAACACTGAAAAAGGAAGTCGCTAAAAACGATGTCCATTTTCATTATGGTACGCAGCAAAGAACCTCGCCGCACATGCAACTGGCTTATAAACTGATCAGTGAAGGTGCAATAGGAGAGATCCAGCGTGCCGATGTTTGGGCCCCTGGCGGAGGCGGTGGTCAGAATGTGGTTTGCAATGAGATGGCCGTACCTGAAGGGTTCGATTTTGAAAGATGGAGCGGTCCGGCTCCTCAGCGTTCTTATTGCCCTGAACGGGTAACTAACGTAGGATCATGGTATACAAATGATTACAGCATAGGTTTCCTCGCCGGTTGGGGGGCGCATCCACTCGATATCCTCGTTTGGATAGCCAAAGAAAAAGTGTCGGGTGAGTACTCCTGTGAAGGCACGGGGAAATACTGGACCGGCGGCTTGTACAATAATATCATGTCGTGGGATCTGACTAACCGGTACACAAATGGCTTTGAAGTACGCTTTGTCAGTGATGATATTGCCGCTACCGGTGTTCTGAAATCGGTAGGGAAAAAAGACGGCGACGGTACAACCTTCTTTGGGACAAAAGGATGGGTATCTCTAAGCAGAAGCTCCGCTTCATCCGATATCCCGGAGATAAACGAAAAACTGAATAATTTCCCCAAAAGCGGTACCTATATTCACAGTGAAAACAATTCAATGGGGCAGGTATTTGTTGATGTAGTAAGGGGTAAAACTAAAGAATTATGCCCCCTCGATGAGGCCATAATGTCTGATACTATCAGCCACATGGGCGATATCGCAATCCGCACCGGCCGAAAGGTTACCTGGAATCCCGATAAAGGGGAAGTTGTTGGCGATACCGAAGCAAATAGACTATTTATCAGGGAATTGAGAAGCCCTTTTACCGTATAATTATTTAGCCGCAATTCCCGATTTACAGTTTATTCAAAAAAACAATTGGTACGGATAAATGATTAATCGACGGAAATTTATAAAAAGTAGCTTACGGGCAGGTTTAACCGGTTATCTGGGTTTTCAAACTATTGAGGCACTTGGAGTTGAAGGTGAGGATCAGCAAGTACCTTCTCAATCGTCAGGTAATCAGCCGGATATTATCTTTTTGATGTCCGATCAGCAACGCTGGGATGCGCTGGGTGTTTTAAATCCGAATATCCATACCCCAAATCTCGACCGGCTGGCTAAGAATGGCGTGGTTTTTAACCAGGCGGTGTGCCAATCCCCCTCCTGTGTTCCGAGCCGAAATTCCATGATGTTTGGCTTGTACCCCTCTCAGCTGCGCGTTTTTGGTAATGGTTCACAATCCATTGATGATTCGCAAATGCCCTGTCAGCCATTGCCTGCTTTGCTCCGGAAGGCAGGATACCAAACTGCCGGTTTTGGTAAAACCCACTGGGGACGCACGTTTGAACCAAAATCTACCCGTGGATTTGATGTCAGGGTGGTGGGTGCCAAGGAAGTAGGCTTGGAAAAAGGTGCTCGTTACCAGGATGATGAAAACCCTCAGGGATTGTCAGTTTATCGAAAGGAAGTAGCGGATTACGGGCCGGGCGAAGAAGGGGTAGCTGGCTATGTCGGCTGCACCTCGCAGGTTCCCGAACGCGACCACCGGGATGGATATGTGGCGGAAAAGTGCCTCGAATTTTTAGAGACCGGAGTCGATCCCAATCGTCCTCTATTCCTGTATCTGTCGTTCCTGAAACCACATGCCGGATTAAATGTCCCTAAACAGTTCGAGGATCTGTATGATATTAATACTTTTCCCGATACCGAACAGCCTCCATGGGGTCAGGAACCTGATACTCATTTGGCCTACAGCGATATCGGCAGTGATTCCTTAGGGCCCAGATATCAAACCTGGCTCACTGCGTGGTCCGGAATGACTCCTTTGGAGCGTAGGCGGACCACACTTCGTTATTATGCAAATTGCTCATGGTTAGATCACTACTTTGGGCAGGTAATGGATAAATTGGAAAATCTGGGACGATTGAAGAATTCGTTGATTATTTACACTTCCGATCATGGCGAAATGCTCGGGGAAAGAAATTTCCGTTTTTCTAAGTATTGCCTGTATGACAGCAGTGTGAGGGTGCCACTGATTCTATCGGGTTCAGCAGTACCTGAAAACCTTCATGGTACTGTAGATGAGCGGCCTGCTGAGTTGGTGGATCTTTACCCGACTATTGCAAGGGAAGCTGAAGTTAGTATGGAACTCAAGCCTCCGGGTTTGAATCTGCTTGATGATCAAAAACATATCGGTTCATTTTCCGAATATCATGACTCCGGTGCCCCGGCTTATATGTGGCGAACTAAAAAGTGGAAGTTGATTCTTTTTTTGACTAAACCTCTTGATGCTGCAAAGTTATCACCCGATGAGGTTAAAGGTGAACTCTATAATCTGGAAACCGATCCTCATGAGTGGGAAAACCTTTATAATAATCATGAATTCAGTGATATACGAGAGAAATTGAAAACAGGGTTGCTTATGCATCTTGCCTGTACCTGGAGCTCTTTAACTAATATTAACCAAAGATCATCATGACACAAAAACTGAAATTCTCATCTCTTGGATTCCTGATGTGCCTGACTGTTTATGGATTAAAGGCGCAGACTGTCGGGACTGAAATATTATTCACCAATCCGTCAAAACCTATTGAGGCAAGGGTTACTGACCTGGTGTCCCGTATGACTATCGAGGAGAAAATCGCTCAGATGCAGCATACCGCTCCTGCTATTGAGCGACTGGGAATACCTGCGTATAACTGGTGGAACGAGGCTTTGCA
This sequence comes from uncultured Bacteroidota bacterium, assembly GCA_903919925.1. Taxonomy (GTDB): domain Bacteria; phylum Bacteroidota; class Bacteroidia; order Bacteroidales; family UBA12481; genus UBA12481. The sequence continues at coordinate 14,427 of CAIXKO010000359.1, forward strand.
TGGTGTTGCAAGAAACGGTATTGCAACTGTTTTTCCACAGGCAATTGCCATGGCTGCTACCTGGAACACAAATCTTATTTACCAGGAAGCCGGTATAATATCTACTGAGGCCCGTGCCAAGTATTATGAAGCAATCGGCAAAAAAGAGCATGGCATCTATCAGGGACTTACTTTTTGGTCGCCAAACATTAATATTTTTCGCGACCCTCGATGGGGCCGGGGCCAGGAAACCTATGGAGAAGATCCCTTTCTGACTGCTCAAATTGGAACTGCCTTTGTTAAAGGGCTTCAGGGATCGAACGATAAGTATTTTAAGGTGATTGCCACCGCCAAGCATTTTGCTGTGCACAGCGGTCCTGAGTCCAGCCGCCATTCATTTGATGCATGGCCTTCAGAAACCGACTTATACGAAACTTATTTGCCGGCTTTCGAAGCTCTAGTGCGTGATGCTTGTGCTAATTCTTTTATGGGCGCATATAACCGCGTTTATGGAACACCATCGTGTGCGAGTGACTTGCTGCTGAATGATTTACTGCGCAAAAAGTGGGGATTTACTGGTTATGTTGTTTCCGATTGCTGGGCCGTTTCTGATTTTTACAATGGCCATAAATTTGTTCCCGATGCAGCAAAAGCTTCAGCATTAGCCGTAAAAGCAGGTACTGATCTTTCATGCGGAGGTGAATATGGTAAACTACTCGAGGCTGTTAAACTGGGTTATATCAGTGAAGCTGAAATAGATGTATCGGTAAAAAGATTGTTTACCGCACGTATGAAATTGGGAATGTTCGATCCGCAAGAGATGGTTCCCTATGCTTCCATTAAACCTTCGGATAATAATACCGAAGCAAACAGGCAGTTTGCCCGAAAAGTAGCCTGCGAAAGTATTGTTTTATTAAAAAATGACCGGTCGCTGCTCCCGATTTCGAAGAAAGTTAAATCAATTGCCGTTATCGGACCCTATGCCAATGAAGTATCTGTGCTATTAGGTAATTACAATGGCGACCCCACTAATCCGGTAACTATTCTCCAGGGATTAAAAAATAAAGCAGGAAATAAGATTAAAATTAATTATGCTGCCGGTGTGGATCAGCCAGAAAAGTTAGCAAAGGATAGCACCCTGGGTAAATTAAGGGCATCACTGGAGTTGGAAGCTGTTCAGATGGCAATGAAATCGGATATTATTGTGTTTGTGGGTGGTATATCCCCCGAGCTGGAAGGTGAGGAAATGCCGGTGAAAATAGATGGTTTCAGCGGTGGTGACCGCACCCATCTGGATATTCCAAAAAATCAGCAATTGCTGCTTGAAAAGTTAAATGGATTAAAAAAACCAGTGATTCTGGTATTAACCAATGGAAGCGCCTTATCGATACCTTGGGCCAAGGAAAATATACCGGCAATTGTGGAAAGCTGGTATCCTGGTGAGGAAGGCGGAAATGCTCTCGCTGATGTCCTTTTCGGTGATTACAATCCGGCAGGACGGTTGCCTGTAACATTCTATAAATCAATTAATGATATTCCTCCATTTGATGACTACCGGATGGAGGGAAAAACCTATCGTTACTTTAAGGGAGAGCCACTGTTTGCTTTTGGTTTTGGCTTAAGTTATACCAATTTTAAATATTCTGATATTTCAGCTGTAAATAATCGAATTAAAGCAGGAGAGTCCGTGAAATTGATGGTTACTGTAACTAATACAGGAACTTGTGACGGTGACGAAGTAGTTCAGGTTTATTGCATTCAGCCGGAAACAGTGGTTTTGCGATCAAATAAATCTCTGGTCGCTTTTCAACGGGTTAATCTGAAGAAAGGTGAATCAAAAGTGATTAATCTGGAAATCTCACCGGTCCAATTAAGGCATTTCAACTCAAAAACAGGTGATTATTCTATTGCTCCGGGTAAATATGAATTGGAAGTTGGGGCGGCATCAAATGATATTAAAGGGAAAATAAATATCGATATGTTGAACAAATAACCACCATTAAAACAATAAGTTGCGATGGAATCGAGAATATTATTTATGGAAATCCGCCAGTTTGACCAAGAAAGTTTAAAAATAAATACGCTATGAATCGTTCTGCATTTAAAATGAAATTAAAAGCGGGCTGTGAAGCCGAGTACCAGAAACGCCATGATGAAATCTGGCCTGATCTGGCTGAACTTATCAAACAATCAGGAGTATATGATTATTCAATCTTTTTGGACCGGGAAACAAATATCCTGTTTGCTGTGCAAAAACAATCAGGTGAGCAGGGATCCCAGGATCTTGGCAATAATCCGCTGGTGCAAAAATGGTGGGATTACATGTCCGACATTATGGAGGCGAATGCTGATAATTCGCCGGTTACTATTCCTTTAAATGAAGTTTTTTACCTCGAATAATAATATCAAATGAATTCACGGGAAAGAGTTTTAAAAGCCTTTGGGAAAATGAACGGTTTGCCCGATAGGGTGCCGGTTCAATTTGATTTGTGCCGGCAATTGTCGGATCACTTTGGTAAAGTATTGGGCATACCGGTTCATTATACCGATAATCTTTATGAAGATGTAACTTATCGCATAAGCGCTAACGAGTTACGTGTTGCTATGGGCAGCGATGTGGTGATAACCGGGGCATCGGTTTCTGATGATTTTAAAATCGTTAAAAGTGATGACGGAACCTGGCTAAATGAATTTCAAATGCGTATGCGCCAGGGTGATATCTATGTTGAAGTGGTTGGCTACCCATTGGCTAACGCTGAAACTAAGGCAGATATCGATGCTTTTGCTTTCCCTGATCCTGATGCACCGGGACGATTCCGCGATGCCGAAGCTCTGGTGAAAAAGTATCGGGATGATTTTCTGGTGTTCGGAGACATCGAAGTAACCGTTTTTTCTTTGGCCCATCAGCTGGTTGGTATGGAGAAGCTCCTGATCGACATGATGATGGAAACAGAATATGTAGTGCCGCTTTTTGAAGCCTGTGCTGAATTTCAGACCCGGATTGGCTTGCGATTGATTG